>CAIPNN010000227.1 GCA_903866425.1 uncultured Actinomycetes bacterium | reverse complement strand
GACGCGCCTGCGGCTGGGTGGCAACGGGCGCACCCTCGGTGGCCGGTGCCGTCGCCGGCCACGCGACGTTCGCCGTGGGTGCGGCGTTATCGGGCAGCGGCTTCAGGTCGGGCACTTCGGCCGCGGGAACCCGGAAGATGCCCCACATGCCAAGCACCTGGTCGTCGAGGGTGGTCGACCCGTACAGGTAGTCGCCGGGCGATCCCGCGCCCGACTGCGTCTGCGGCACGCCGTTGGCACCGCCGTCGGGCTCGTAGTTGAACCACTCAGCGATGTTCAGCGCCTCGGTGTCCGACAGGTTCGACTTCGGGTTGTCGGGCTGCGTGCGCCAGCGGTGCCCATGGAGAGTGAAGGTATGTGAGGAGTCCTGCGACCCCTGCACGTTCCTGATCACCACGGGGTCCCCCGGGTACGCCTTGAAGACAGGCGTGCTCGGGTCCCCATGCACGGTCGATGAGAACACGTTGCTGGGGTCAGACCCGGCACGTAGTTCGAATGGCTCGTTGCGGTAGTTCAGCGCGCGGCCACCGGCGCCCGCGTTGAAGTCATTGACCTGTCCCGGCCCTGGTGGGTTCACACCGGTTCCGTCCGGCCGCCACATGGGGATCTGGTCCTGGTGGAACAGCGTGAACTCGCGGAACGAGGGCTGGTTGGGTGCGTGGATGTCGGCCACGGGGCCGGTGCCATCGGTTTCGTTGCCGGTGGTCGGGTCAGTCCACGTGGCGCCTTCCGGTTCGACATTCATGGCGGCGAAGAGCCCGCGGCCCTGGTGCAGGTTGGCGTACTGGTGGTCGTGGAAGAACACCGTGCGCAGCGGAGCATCAACGAACCAGCGGTAGCCGTAGGTCTGGCCGGGCATGGCGCTCGACGAGTAGTTCCAGCCCACCGATGTGCCGTCTGATGCCAGTTCGTCGAACTGCACCAGGTGAACGTGCGTGGACACCTCCGACGTCAGGTGGTCGTCGTTGTAGACGCCGTCGTCATTCGCCAGATGGTCAATCGGAACGGCGGGGTCGTCGTCGAGGTGCAGGTCGTTGGTCAGTTGGATCGACACGCAGTCGCCCACGTTCGCGCGGATGGTGTACGGATCGGGCGTGAAATTGGCGGGGACTCGCCCGGATGGATCGAGCTTGCTCTCCTCCACATACATGCGGCCGGTGCGGTCTTTCCATCCGGCCTTGTTGTAGATGATGGTGGTGTCGACCGCGTGGGGCTTGTACACACGCGGGGTCTTTCCATCGGGACATGGGTCCACCACTCCAGCGCCTGGCTTCAGCACGTCGAGCGCGGGCATGTTTGCGGCCTCAAGCGGCGTGGGACCGCGCACGGTGTCGCCCGGTCGGCGTATGGCCTCGAACGGATCGCTGATGATGGCGTGCGGCGCGCGGTAGGCACGCTGACCGAAGTCGCCCTTCACGAAGAGCGGGAAGCCCGGGTGGGTCGCATCGGTCGTTGCCTGAGCATCGCGATCCGGAAGCTCCTTCAGTGCCTCGATCTCCGTGCCGTCCGGGTAGCGCTGCGTGCCATCGCGCAGGCGATCGAAGATGCGCAGGTGCCCCCAGAAGCCGTCCGCAAAATGGGGGTAGATGTGGCAGTGGAAGATGGAGTCGCCCACCGTGCCCTGCAGTCCACCGGCGCCGCCTTCGATCACAAACGAGCGCGACTCGCCGGGCCCGAGGGCCTTCACGTCGAGCAGCGGTGAATCAGTATTGCCGGGCTCCGCGTGCCAGCGCTGGGTGTGCTGGTGGAAGGGGTGTGTGTACTCAGTCCCCGGGTGCAGCACGTGGTACGTGATGGGGTCGCCCTTGTAGGTCTTGGGAATGAGGTTGTCGGTATCGGTGACCGACTGTCCGTTCACGATGCGGCTGAGCTTGCCCTCGTCGCCGAACACCCATGACTGCAGGTGCGACTCCTCACCCAGGCACTTGGCGCCGGGGTCTGCGGCGATGCCCGGCCCGCCGACGAGATCGGGCGCCCATCCATTACAGAAGTTCGCGGCTGCGGTAATCACCTTGCCGTTTGGCAGCGTCACCTCATTGCCGGCCCGGTGGTCGAGGATTGCCTGGTAGCGATTGCGCAGCGGTTCCGAGCGATAGTTGAACCCGAGAGTGGCGTCCTTGGCAGCTGGCGTGGTGTCGGGCATGACGGGCTTCTGGTTGTTCTTGTCCACTGCCGGGAGCTCCGACATGATCAGCGTCGCTGACCGATAGTCGGGGCGGTCGGGTACGTGGATGTCCGCGAACAACTGCGTGTCGGTCGCGGCAGACGTGTTTGCGTCGAGCAACGGGGCACCGTCGATCTGGTTGTGCCACGTGGACCCCTGCGGATGCACGATGACGGCGCCGTACAGGCCCGAAGTCAGCGGGCTGGCCCGCAGCTTGTCGCTGATGTGGTTGGCCTCGTCGGTGATGACACCCTGGCCCTCTTTTTCAGCGAACCACGTGTAGGTGATGCTGCCGCCGGTGGGCACGCTCGTGTCGGGGTTCTGGCCAATGCGCGCGCCGTCGGATGTGACCGGCGAGCTCGACACCACACCGTCCGCACTCATGCCGATTCGGCGCCCGGCGATGTCGTTGGTCAACGTCACCTTCACGCAGTCGCCGACGTTGGCGCGGATGACGATGGGCTGCGTCAGGTTGGGGTTGGCGAGGATCGCGGCCTTGCGCGACTGCAGCGCGTACATCATCCCGGTGGGCACGTTGTCGCCCCAGCCATTTACGGGAATGACCGTCTCAAAGGCCGCGACGTCATACGAGATCGTGCGGCTGGCATCTGCACACACATCCGCACCCGCCCCGGTCGCAGCGGTGGACGCGCTTCCGATCATGATGGCGAGGCCCGCCGCCACCACCACCGCCGCGCCGATTGCCGCCAGGGGCCCGCGGGGGACGCGCCGGCGCAGTGTGCGCCCCGGCGTTTCGTTGGGTTCCGGCGACTGGGGTGACGGGCGGCGATCAGTCATCGGATGCTCCGGATGGTCTTGATGTATGCGTTCTGCGCTGCGCGGAGGTCGCGCTGGTAGCGGGCTCGGGCCCTCACGCGGCAGCCCGTGGTCGTGCATGCCTTGATTGATGCGTCACGACGCGTCTTGGCCCTGGCCTTGGCCGCCGCAAGGGTCGCTGCGGCCGCCTTGCGACGACAGGGCAGGTCGCGCGCCGCGCACTTGGGCGTTGCAGCACGTGACGCCACCCCGACCGGGGCACCGGCTGCGGCCACCCCTGCTCCCGCAAACGGGGCGGGTGGCGGAGCGACAGGCGCAGCTGGTGGAGTGGGGGCGGGCCCCGCCGGTGTGACGGCCACACGCGGCCCCGACTCCTCGCTGGTCAGCGGGTTGCTGGCCACCACCGCGACGAAGTACGCGCGCCCGTTCTCCAGAGCCGTTACGGCGCAGGTCGTGGTGCCGGCGGTCGTGCACCCCTGGGGCAGGGGCGAGGACCCGGACGGTGCGTCGTACACGCGCACCGAATAGCCGGTGACCGGAACGCCACCGGTTGCACCCGGTGCGACCCACGAAACCGTCGCACGGCCGTTTCCGGCGACCGCGGCGACCGCAGTGGGCGCTCCCGGCTTGGAGCGGGGCGTGCCCGCTGTGCGGCCAAGCGGCGTAGTTCCGATGGCGTTTGTGGCCTCGACCGCGAACCAGTACGTGGTGCCGACGGTGAGACCCGAGATGACACAGTTCTCTGACCCAAGGGCGGCAGCGCAGGTGAACGGAGGCAGCAGCGTTCCATCGGTGGGCGCGTCGAACACCCGCACGGTGTACGGGGAGGGCACGAAGGGGCTGCCGTTGCCGCCGAAGGGCGCCCACGAAACGGCCACCTGCCCATCACCCGGGTAGGACACCGCTGGGCCGCCCGCCGGCGCGATAGGTGGCCCCGGGTTGCGGGTGATTGGTGCGCTGGCGGCTCCCAGGCCGACGGCATTGGAGGCGGCCACGTCAACGGTGATCGCGCCGTCGGGGACGCCCGTAAGGGTGCAGGAACGCACGGGCGTCGCGGGAGGTGTGGCGGTGGTCACGCAACTCGCAACCGGGGCGCTGTTGGCAGCCCGCGCAGTCACGGCGTAGCGCGTGATGGTCGCACCGTTCGCCTGTGCGGCAGCCCAGGTGACCCGCAACGCCCCGGGCGCAGCGAGCGGCTGCAGCAGCACGTTCTGCGGCGCGCCCGGAACGGCAGCGGCAATAGCTGCGGTGCCGGGTGTTGACCACGGCCCGGTCCCGATGGCGTTGGTGGCCCGCACGCGCAGGTGGTGCGCGATGCCGTTCGGCACAGGTCCTGGAAGAGTGCACGAGGTGGCCCCGGCGGGTGCCGAGCAGAAGATGACGCCACCGGCCGAGGTCTGCGCCTGGGCCTGGTACCCGCTGATCGCAGATCCACCGTCGAGCGGGGGCAGCCAGTTCACCGTGATCGCCCCACCTGCGCCCGGGTATGTGGGCCGCACGGACAGGGGCGCAGCGGGCGCACCGATCGGCGTGCCCGGGGTCTTCGCGCTCGCGGGTGAGTCGCCGCTGCCGTAGCGCGACACCACGTCCACGAAGTACGGGGTGCCGTCCGCGAGCCCATCCATGGTGCAGCTGAGCGCGGCCGGGTTGGTCGTTGAGCACTCGCCGATTGGAGTGGCCCCGGGGGCCAGTGGGTCTGGCGCCCACGCGCGGGCTGAGTAGCCAAAGATCGTTGCGCCGTTCGTGGTCGCCGGCCCCGACCAGGTGACGGTGAGGCGACCCGACGACGGAGCGGCTGCCGGTGCCACGGTCGGCGCGTCAATGGGGCTGGGGGCCGTGTCGACGGCTGTCGGTACGCGCGGCGACTCGACGCCAGTTCCCGATGAACTCGTGGCCGTCACGCCGATGAAGTACCGCCCTGCGTCAGGCAGCGTGATGGCGCATGTGAGGAGCGCGCCCGCGCTTGGCGTGCACGACGTCCCGGGACCGGTGCCCTGCCCCGTGAGGGCGTTGTAGGCACGTGCCACGTAGCCCGTCACCGGGAAGTCGGGCGGGGTTGTGGGTTCGGTCCACTTGATGGTCGTCACGAGGCCTGCCGGGTCGGTTGCGCTGACACCGGTGGGTGCGGCGGGAACCGCCGTATTGACGTCCACGTCGGTGAAACGCAGGGTCTCGACGTTGCGCACCCGATCGGTGCCGTCAGACAGCCCACCGCCACCGCCTGCGCCGAGGGTCTGGGATACGACGAATGTGACCGCGCCATTTGGCGCAGTGACCGGCACCACGGTGTAGCTCGACCGCGGGTTGCGGAACACTGCGACGTCGTTCTCGCTCCCGTGAGGTGCGTGCACGATCGATCGCCTGATCGACACCTGTGCCGCAGTGATCTCGCGCTTCACGAGGGCGGGGATCAGCTGGTTGACGCTTGCGACGAGCACTCGGGTGCCCGGAGCGTCGGGGTCAGGCGCCGTGGTGCCCGAGATTGCGCGTGCGCGGGGTGCGGACACCCGCACCTGGAGGGATGCATCGCCGTCAAGGATGTCGTCGCCGCGACGCCCCGTGAGGGTGTCGCTGCCGGCACCGCCGATGATGATCTCGCCGGTATCAACCGGTGTGGTGCGGGCGGCCCCACCAGGCTGCGCGAGCAGGGCGGGGAGACCCGTGATGTGCGGGAACTCGGCCACGGTCATGGTGTGACCCACAGCGAGGAGGGCCACGTTGCTGCCCAGCAGGTTGTCGTTGCCGGGGCCGCCCGAAAGGGCTTCGGTTTCGACGAACACGTCGTTGAGGTTGACGTTCGCGATGGTGTTGTCGAGGTCTGACAGGACCGCTCCCGCAGGCACGCGCGGGTTGTCGTATGTGGTCCAGTCGAAGCCCTGCCCACCGACGTACGAGTCGGTGCCCGGACCGCCGCCGAGCATGATGTCCATGGCACCGCCACCGTCGACAAGATCGTTGCCGGCGTCGCCGCCAAGCACGTCCTCTGCCGGCGGCACGAGGTCAACCCCGAAGGGCGCGGCCGCCACGTCACCATCAAGCGCATCTGACCCCGTGTCGCCCTCGATCCAGTCTTCGCCCTCGTCGCCGCTGATTGCGTCGTCCGCAACACCACCACGCGCAAGGTCCTGTCCTGCACCGCCGAGGATTGCCGAGGGCCCCTCACTCAGCAGAACGTCGCGGCCGCTCCCGCCGAGCAGGGCGTCAGGGTCGGGGCCACCGCTCGAGATGTAGTCGTCGCCCTGGTCGCCGATAAGCGTGTCGATGCCCGACGTATCTGCGATCACGTCGTCACCGGCGCCACCG
>CAIPNN010000226.1 GCA_903866425.1 uncultured Actinomycetes bacterium | reverse complement strand
GGCCTCACGCACCAGCGCCTTGCCGAACACCTCTGTGTACGACGCCGGCCCGGGCTTGGATGGCGCACTGGCGCGGCCGCTGTCCACAGCGAACGGGCCCGATCCGTGCATGGCCTCGCCGTCTGATTCGGCCGGGCCGTATCCGCGGCCCTTCTGCGTGTGGACGTGCAGCAGCACGGGCCGCTTCAGGTCGGCGGTGCGCTGCAGCGCCCCTCGCAGAGCGTGGATGTCGTGCCCGTCAATCGGGCCCAGATAGGCGAAGCCCAGCGCCTCGAACAACTGGCCGGGCACAAACAGCGCCTTTGTGGCGTTCGAGAGGGACTCCCCCAGGTGCCCCACGCCTGGCACGTGCTTGAGCCCGCGCTCCAACTCGTGGCGCACACGGGAGAGTGTCGGGTCAAGCCGCGCCTTCTGCAGCATGCCCGCGAGGGCACCGACGTTCTCGGAGATGCTCATGCCGTTGTCGTTCAGCACCACCGTGAGCGGCGACTGCAGATGACCAGCTTGGTTGAGGCCCTCGTAGGCCATACCGCCAGTGAGTGCGCCATCGCCGATGACCGCCACCACACGACGGTCGGTGCGGCCACTCACGCGCATCGCCTCAGCAAGCCCCACGGCGTACGAGATGCTGGTGCTGGCGTGTCCCGCACCCATGATGTCGTGCGGGCTCTCCTCACGGCGCAGGAAGCCCGACAGGCCCTCGTGCTGGCGCAAGGTGTCGAACTCGTTCAGGCGGCCGGTCAGCAGCTTGTGGCCGTAGGCCTGGTGCCCCACGTCCCACAGAATGCGGTCGCGCGGGCTGTCGAGTTCGGCGTGCAGCGCGATGCTGAGCTCCACCGTGCCGAGGCTCGACCCGAGATGGCCACCGGTCTGCGACACGGTCTCGATGATGACCCCGCGCATCTCCTCACCCACGGCCGCAAGCGCAGCGTCATCCATGTCGTGGAGCGGCGCCGGGCCATCGAGTGACGCCAGCAGTGGATATCGAGCAGAGAAGTCGGTCACGTGTCCATCCTAGGGCGAGCGGGGGTCACCTTGGGGAGACTGCCGGTATGGCCATTGATCCCGCACTGATCCACGCCCTGCACCTGTCGGTGGAAGACCACGACGCCGCGGCGGCCGACCCGGCCGTGGCACATCGCGTGTTCCAGACGTCCACGGTGCAGGCGCTCATCGACAGCCGGTACGACGGCGACCTCAGTATCGGCGAACTCCTCGCCCACGGCGACATGGGCCTCGGCACCATCGACGGCCTGGACGGCGAACTGGTCGTCGTGCACGGGCAGGCGTTCGTGGCCAGGGTGGATGGCTCGGTCGAGCCTGTGGGCGACGACGTGCGCACACCATTTGCCGTGGTCACGCCGTTTGCGCCGGGCACACCCCAACCAGTGCAGGGGCTCGCGCACGATGCCCTTCTCGCCACACTCGACAACCTGTGCACCGCGCCCGTGCATGCCGTGCGCGTCCACGGCCACTTCAGCCGCCTTCGGGTACGCAGCGTGCCCAGGCAGCACCGGCCCTATCCCCCGCTTGATGCCGTCACCGCCCAGCAGGTGGAGTGGGAAATCGGCCCGGTGGATGCCGTACTCGTCGGCTTCAGGTTTCCCGCACTCGCCACGGGCGTTGAGGTGCCCGGCTGGCATCTGCATGCGCTGGCCGACGATCGACGTTCGGGCGGTCACGTACTCATCGCCGACCTCGACCACGGCACCATCGAGCTCGACCCCGTCACCGAGGTGCATTGCGAACTGCCACCCGGCGTCGAGATCGTCGCGCCTGCGGATGATCTGGCCGACCGGATCCACGCGGCCGAGACGCAGTCACCGGATTCCGCCCGGCAGGAGCCGTCCCGCTAGGCGGCTGGCGCGTCCGTCGGGATCGCCTCTGCGAGCCCAGCATCGTCATTGCGCACGTCGGCTTCTGCCTCGGCGATTGCACGGGGGATAAGGTCGGCGGCCTCCGCCGACAGATCCGACGCCTGCTGCGCCAGTTCCTGCACCGCCGCCTGCGGCTGCCCGCCGGCCTCGCGGATGCGCACCGAGAGCTCTTCCAGGCGTGCCGTCACGCGCGCCAGCTGGTCGCGCGCAGACTGGTTGCCGCTCACGCCGCCGCCTCGCCACCATCGCGCGCAATGCGACCCAGTACGCCATTGACAAATGCCGGCGCCTCGGCCGCGCACCACTTCTTCGTCATTTCCACGGCCTCGTCGATTGCCACGGGCGCCGGCACCTCGCCAGCGCCCATCTCGTACGTGGCCACGCGCAGAATGTTGCGCTCAAGCGGAGCCATGCGATCGGCGGTCCAGCCCTTGGCAGCGCTGGTGATGCGCTCGTCAAGCGACGTCAGGTCGCCGTCAACGGCGGCAACCAGCGCATCGCTGTACGGATCGCCTGCGTAGTCGCCCGCCCGTTCCCCGTTCTCACGGAGTTCGGGCAGGGGCAGTCCCGTGACATCGCGCTGATACAGGAGCACGACCGCCTGCCTGCGCGCCTCGCGGCGCGACACGGCCTCGGTCACGCGCCGCCGCCAAGCGAGGGAAGCGCGTCAGCGTGATCCACCAGATACGAGGTGGTGTACGACCCGCTGCCGAACACCGGCTCGCGCGAGATCTCACGCAGCAATGGCAGCGTCGTGGGCAGGCCCGTGACCACGCTCTCGTCGAGGGCACGACGCATGCGGGCGACGGCACGCGGGCGATCGGGCGCCCACACACACAGCTTTGCGAGCAGCGAGTCGTAGTACGGAGGCACGTAGCCGCCGGAGCGGCAGTAGGTGTCCACGCGCACGCCGGGGCCCGATGCCAGACGGAAGTCGTCCAGACGGCCCGCGGCGGGGC
>CAIPNN010000225.1 GCA_903866425.1 uncultured Actinomycetes bacterium | reverse complement strand
GCCACGGACACGGCAGCGTCAGACGTCGCCGTGAACGCGCAGCTGTCGAGCTGGCCCGCGCATGGGCCGGTCCACGAGCGAACTGTCCCATCGGGATCCGTGACCGCCAGGACGACGGCAGTGCCCTTGCGGAAGCTCGCCGTGCAGACCCCTGAGAAGAGCGTGCAATCGATCCCTGCAGGGGTGGAAACCACCCGCGTCGCACCGTTGGGGCTCGCCCCGATCGCCACGGTGACCCTCGCCGGCGCTGCCGGAGCGAATCTGGCCGTCACCGTGCGGTCCCAATCCATCTTGACGGTGCAGTCGTCGTCGGTGCCGGTGCACGCCCCGGACCAGCCGGTGAACACTGAGCCCGGGTTCGGGTATGCCGTGAGAGTGATGGCCTCGCCCTTGCGGAACTGCTGGCTGCAATCGAGGGCTGGCGCACAGGCGATTCCGCCGAGCGAACTCTGCACAACGCCCCCGGCCGCGCCCTTGCCGCTCGCCTGACCCTGCAACTTCACGCTCAGTGTTCGGGGGGTCACGATGGGCACTGGGATCAGCCACCCCTGAGGTGCTCCTGCAGCGGAATACACCGCATACACAGCGGGAACCCATGCCTGCACCCCAGCGGAATCCATGGCGACCTGACCGGCCAACTGATAATCGCCCAGATACCGGGTACGCACCGAGAGGTCATCCGTCGAGAGCGCGTACGGCACAACCGAGGGCCACGAGCCGTTGCTTGCCGCAGCCGCGAGGTAGTCCCCCTGGGGAGTGATCTGAAGCCCTCCGACCGCGAAGTCCGTCGTGGGGAACGTGCTGTTCACCTGAGGAATCACCCGGGACCGCACCGTGCGGGCCTGCATGTCAATCGCCGAGATCGTCGGCGGGTGTGCGCCCGGCACTGCAGGGACTGCCTCCTCGAAGCGCCCTCCCGTGACCGCGTAGGTCGTGCGGGACGCGGGGTCAGGCGATGCCACCAGCGACCTCACACTCTGCCCGGGGGTGGGGAGGGAAATGGGGTCGCCATCGGGGGCGAGATTCGGCCGCAAGGGGTCCGCGCCGTCCGAGAGGAAGAACCGCTGCACGACCGTGGACTGACCATCGTCCGTTCGGGCTGCCGCCAATGCGTACCGCCCGTTCGGGGTCGTGCCCACGGCGGTGAGTGTGGCCCCGGGGACATCGATGGTGACCCGGTCGACCGCCGGCCTCGGACCCGTCACGGAGTCGGCCTTCACCTCCACCACGCTGCGGGTCTCGGACATACCGATAATGAGGGAGCGCAGCGCCGGATTCGATGGATTCGGCACCAGACTCACGGCGGTCGCGGACCCGAAGGCCGTGGGCAGCGTCGTGGGCGACGACGTGGCCCGCATCCGCCCCCCTGGCAGCACCTCGAATTGCAGCACGCGCGCCGGAGCGCCGGAGGAAACCGCCCAGCCGAACTGGCGCACTTCACGCGTCACGCGATCCGTGATGGCGCCAACGGCGATTCCAGCAACCCCTGGCCAGGCATCCGGAAGTTGCAGTCGGGTCGGTGCGCTTGGCGAGCCCGTGCCAGCGCCCAATTGCTGACGCACCACCTGTGCGGGCGCCCCGGACACACGCTGCACTGCCACGAACACCTCGCTGGAATCCACGGACATCGCGGACAGCAGTGCGCCGGAAGCATCCACCGGCGTCTGGAGGTTGATGTCGCCAGGAGCAGCCATGGCGAGTGACGTCAGCCCGGACAACGCCGACAGGGCCAGGATGGCGGTGGTGGTGGGACGAATGCGCATCAGCGGATCTCGAACATCGTCGGGCTGACGACGATTCCCCGG
>CAIPNN010000224.1 GCA_903866425.1 uncultured Actinomycetes bacterium | reverse complement strand
TGCAGGCGGCCGCTGTCGGCGCCCCCAATGTGGTGGGCGTAATGAATACAACGGCGGACCCCGCGCTGGTTGGCCTGGCGCGTTCCGCGTGGGTGAATGGGCAGTCGGGGTGGCCCAGCCCGATCACCGCGTCGACCGCCTGGGGCTTCATGGTCGCCCAGATGCAGGTGCCGACGCAGGCCACGTTGTTTGTGACGTCGCAGCCGCTGATGTCGGGGCAGGTGATGCCGTCGCTCACGGCTGGGCCGAATGTGCTCGCCGTGCGGCGTACCCCCGGAATGGACACCGCCACGGTGTCGTTCAACATCAACACGGGGTTCTCGCAGGGCTGACCCCACGGAGGGTTGCGCGGACGCCCGCTCGCGCCACACCCTTGGTGCAGTACGGGCGCAACGGGTGCGGATTGCCCTCGTAGTCTCGCCCTATGCAGCACTGCCGTACGAGAGATAACATTGTCGTACGAGACAGAGGAGGGGGAGCACGTGAAGACCCGAACAGTGGCCGCCAACGACGTACGCATTCCCGACCCCGTGTCGGGCGAGGTGGTTGTGGTGGAGCGCTACGGCAGGCCCTATGCCGCCATCATCGATACCGACGCGCTCGACATGTTTCTGCGCATGCAGGCGGTATTTGGCGAACACGTACCGCACGAGATGGGCGTGAGCGACCTCGAGCTGACGGTGCATCGCCTTGCGGAGTCTGGTGAGGACACCGAGGAGTTCGACTACGCGGCGTTCCTTGCCAGGTGATCTGCGTGGGGCAATCGTGTGGGCCACGACCACCTTCCAGCCCGAGGCACCGTTTCGCGTGATGCGGGCTGATGGCTCCATCGCCGTGTTCGATACCGTGCATCACTTGGCCGAGGCAATCGGGCAGCACAAGATCTCGATCGCCCACACCTTTCTGGTCGATGCCAAAATCCGCCCCGTGGTAATCCTGCAGGGGCGCCCGCGCGGGGCGCTGCCCGAGTACGCAGCGCTCAAGCTCACCCGCCTCGCGAAGCTGACCGACGACGGTCGAAAGCGCGTGCGTCAAGGCCTCTACCCAGACCTGCTCTATCTCGCCGAAGACGCTGGCAAGTACGGGCTGCCAACCGAGAACGCCATCGACGTGAACTCGCTGGTGCGGGTGCACCGCGACGCCATCATCGCTGTCGCCGGCCGGCTCGACTCCGCCGAGATCACCACCCTCGGACACAAGCTTGCGGCTGCGCTTGACATCGATCTTCGCGGCCCCATTCGCGAGGGCGTGGTTGCCCACCTCGAGGCGCTGCGGCAGCGCGACTGACCGCCGGGCGAATGCGTCCCACGTCGGCGCCTTATGTAACGGGTGGTTGCGCCACGATGACCGTGGTAAACGCTGTGTCGATCAGCGCCAGGTCGGGGCGGGGGTCGTCGGGCGTGATGTCGATGGTCACGTGCAGCCCAAGTGCCTTGGAAAGCCGGGTGAGCGTGTCCATCGTTGGATTGACCTCGCCGGCCTCGATGCGGGCCACCTGGGGCTGGCGCATGCCAAGCATGTCGGCGAGCGCGCGCTGGGAGAGGCCGCGGTCGGTGCGATAGGTAAAGACGGCAAGGGCGACGGCGCTTGCCAGCTTCGCCCGCTCAAACTCGGCGCGAAAGGCTGAATTGGTCGCGAGCAACTCGGCCAGTACCTCGTCGTGCGGAACTATGGTTGTGGGTTCGGTGGCAGGCATGCCCCGTGATGATAACAGTGAAGTTATTATTGCCTCCCTTCATCGCGACGCCGGCTCGCTCGCTGAAGGCCTCGCCTGAATCCCCGCGGGTCGATCACGGCCTCGGGCGCGATTGACAGCACCGTCAGGGTGTTCGCCCCCGTCCGTTCGTAGATTGGCCGCCAGCGCGACCGTCCTGCGCGCGGCCGCAGTTCCCGTAGCCCGCGGCCGGCTGGTCCGCGAACAGCGCTGCTGTGTGGCCACCCGAGCATTGTCCCTTCAACCTGCAGCTTTGCGATGACATCGGCGATCGCGCGGGTCTCTCTCATGTCCGAAATGGACGCGAGTTCCGGTACTGCGCCGGGGTGCCAGCTGACCTGCCAATTGATGCCCCCTGATGAGTTCTCCATGCTGGCTGCGGTCTATCGCCAGCGGTGTCGCAGTGGTGTGTCGCACCGTGTCGGCTTTGGGGAGCGGTCGTGGCAACCAGCGTTAGGATCAACCCATGGTGACTGACGCCAATCTCTATTCGCGGGTGCGCCTCGTGGCGCCCGGTGCCCACCACCCCGCGGGGGCCGAGGGTCTCCTCATCGAGGTTGATGAGCGTCGTGCCATCGTGGAATTCGTCAGTGACGACCGCTTCCTCGAGGTTCTGCTGCCGAGCGAAGTCGAGTTGATGTGAGGGGCCGGAACGCAGGCGGCTGAGGCGAAGGTGGCTACGCGCCCGGGATGATGAAGGCGGTGCGAAGGCGCCCCGCGACGCGGTGAAGCGGAGAACGGTTCCCGTTCCCGCTGTGATTTCGA
>CAIPNN010000223.1 GCA_903866425.1 uncultured Actinomycetes bacterium | reverse complement strand
TCGCACCAGGCGTCGGCCAAGGGCAAGGCCATCATGTTCAAGGGCAAGGTGGGCCCGGCCCCGGGTGCCGCCAAGAGCGTGGTGCTGGAGTGGCGCGACCCGTTCCGCAAGCAGTGGCGGCCGGTGGTGAACGGCAAGACCAAGCCCGACGGGTCGTTCGCCATGTCGTGGAAGTTCCAGGCCAGCGGCCTGACGGTTCCATTTCGCGTGCGGGTTCCCAAGGAGATGGGCTGGCCCATGGAGGCCGGGACGTCGAAGCAGGTGACGGTACGGGTGCGCTAGCGTGATGACCACTTTGAATGGTCATCTGAAGGAGGCCCATGTGGCCACACGCACCATGCCGATCACCGAGGTGAAGGCACGCCTGCTGCAGCTGGTGACCGAGGTGGGCGACACCGGCGACGAGATCATCATCACCCGTCGCGGCAAGCCGGTGGCACGACTGGTGCCGACCCAGCGACCGAACAGCCTGCTGGGGAGCGTGATCATCCCCGACGACCTCGACTGGTGGGAACTGCCCGACGAATGGTCTGACCCCGCGGTGAGCGACCCGGTGTTCGGGACCGACGCCGAGCGCTACCAGAAGCCGCCCCGACAGGGCTCGTGATGGCCGATGCCTGTGTACTCGATACCCACGCATGGCCACTGTGCGTCGGCGAGCCCGGGCGCCTGCCGCGCCGCGCGCGCCGCGTGGTGGGCCGCGCATCCACCCGCCATGTGCCCGCCACGTGCATCTGGGAGGTCGCGCTGCTGCACCAGCACGGGCGCTTCCAACTGGCCGACGCCGACGCCGATATCGAGGTATGGCTGCGGCAGGCGCTGGCCGACCCGGTGCGCATTGCGCCACTCACCCCCGAGGTGGCCGTGGTGGCCGCACGACTGGAGGACGAGGGCTTTCACCGCGACCCCTCCGATCGCCTGATCTACGCCACCGCCCGGGTGCTCGACCTGCCGCTGGTCACACGCGACACCCGCATCCACGCATTTGAGTATCAGTTGCCGCGTCGCACGCGACGTCTGGCGGTGTGGGACTAACCCACGCAGGCGATGTGCCCCGGGTCGCGGCCGGTACGCTGGCGCTGATGGAATCTGCCGTGCTCTTCGATGCCACGCCCCTTGGGCGCGATCATGCCGCCCGCGGCATCGGTGCGGCCGTCATGGGCATGGCCGAGGGTCTTGCTGCGCTGCCCCCCGAAGACCGCCCCGCCTTCCTGGTAGTGGGCGATGGCGAGGAGACTCCCCTCACGCCTGAGCGGTACTCGGTGAAGTGGCCCGACTGGCGCGTGCGCCGGGTACCAGACCCCCGCCCGGCCGCCACCGTGGCCCGCCAGGTGCGAAAGCTGAAGCCGCGCCTGTTCCACGCAACGCAGCCCGACCTGCTGCCCTCAGGCGTGCGCAGCGTGGTGACGCTGTACGACCTCATCCCTGCCGCGTACCCCAAGCTGTTCCTGCACGGCGGCAGCCACGCCGCCGAGACCCGCACCTACCGCAAGTGGATGGCCAAGCTTCCCGAGGCCGAGCTGCTCCTCTGCATCTCGCAGGAAACCGCCGACGACGCCGTGCGCCTTGCCGGTGCCGACCCGGCCCGCTGCCGGGTGATCCCCCTGGCCTGCCCACCCATCCCCAATGCGGTGGGTGACGTGCCGGACGATCCCTACATCCTCATGAGCGGCGGGCTCGAGCCGCACAAGAACCCGTGGCCGGTCATCAGCGCCATGGCCCTGCTGCCCGAGCCCCTTCGCCTGGTGATGTGCGGCCCGTGGGGTGGCAGGCGCCTGCGCATTGTGAAGGAGTACGCCCACCGCGCCGGGGTGCTCGACCGTGTCGACCTGCTGGGGCACGTATCGCGCAACCACCTTGCGGCGCTCCGCGAGAACGCCGTGGCCGTAGTGGTGCCGAGTCTGAAGGAGGGCTTTGGCCTGCCGGTGCTCGAGGCCATGACCGCAGGCGTGCCGGTGATCGCCAGCGACACCCCGGCGCTTCGCGAGGTTGGCGGCGACGCTGCGCGCTACGAGAGCCCCTTCAGCGCCGAAGGCTGGGCCGACGCCATTGCCGAGGCCTGGCAGGAGCCCGAGATCAAGCGCGCCGCGCAGTTCGGTGGCCCCTCCCGCGCGCAGCAGTTCACATGGGACAAGACCGCTCAGGCAATCGTGCAGGCGTACCACGAGGTGCTGGGCACGTGACCCCGCCGCCCGGCAAGCCCGTGGTGCTTGTTGACGGCCGCCTTGCGCGCAAGCGCCGCACGGGAATCGCGCGGGTTATCAACGAGACCCGCACGGCACTGCTGATGGACCCGCCAGCCGACATGGAGGTGGTGTTCACCGAGGGTCCGCCCGCGCTCCCCCGAAAGAACAAGCTCACCTCCGTGGGCAACCTCATCATCGACATGCTGTGGCTCACGGTGGGCCTGCCCGCCACGGCGAAGCGCAAGAAGGCGGCGCTCATCCACGCCCCCATGAACTGGGGCGCGCTGCGCGGCGACACCCCGATGACCGTGATGATTCAGGACCTGGCCTTTGAGCGCATGCCCGATCAGTACCCGGGGGGCTTCCGCCGCTGGGCGTCGTTCGTGGGCAAGCGCACCGCAAAGCGCGCACGGCTGGTGATGACCACCACCGAGGCCGGCGCCCGCGACGTGGAACACATCTACCGCGTGCCGCGCAACCGCATTCGCGTGGTGAACCTGGGCACCGACCCCGACCACCAGCCCGAGCGCGAGCGCGAGCCGTTCATCCTCGCCGTGGGCGAGTTCGAGCCCAGAAAGCGTGTGCTCGACCTGATGAAGGCGCACGAGAAGTACTTCGCGAGCGCCCCGGGCTACCCGCCGCTGTGCAGGCTGGTGATCGCCGGCGCGGGAGGCAGCCAGCACGATGAGGCGCTGCGCCTGCAGGGCCCGGGCTGCGACATGCTGGGGTTCGTGCCCGATGAGGACCTGGCCGAGCTGTACCGCCGGGCCACACTCTTCGCGAGCCTGTCGGCATACGAGGGGTTCGGCCTGCCCATCGCCGAAGCCATGGCCCGTGGTTGCCCGGTGATGGTGGCCGACAACTCAAGCCAGGCAGAGGTTGGCGGCGATACGGCGATTCTCGTGCACGACGACTCCATCGACGGCATGGCCCGGCAACTCACCGAGGTGCTGGCCGACCGCGACGCCCTGCTCGCCCGCGGCCAGCAGTCGCGCGCCCGTGCCGCCGAGCTCAGCTGGAGCGCCACCGCCCGCGGCACCACCGATGCCTGGCGCGAGGCCCTGGGTCTACCGCGATGAGGGTTGCCGTTGACGCACACGCAGTCGCCCAGCCAAGCGCGGGCGACGCGGGCAATGCGCGCTGGATCGAGAACCTCATCCACGCCCTCAGCCTCACCGCCGGCACTGGTGACGAGGTGTGCGCCATGGTGGCCCACGCAGGCGCCGAACAGCGCATCGACCCGGGCGTGCCACTGCTGAAGGTGGGCGAGGCCAACGTGCGCAGGCTCACGTGGGGTGCGCCGCGCGCCATGGAGCGTGCCCGTGCCGATGTGGGGGTGTTCAACTACGTGGTGCCATTCCGTGGCCGCACCCCGAGCGCGGTGGTGGTGCACGACGCCGCCTTCATCACCAACCCCGAGTGGTTCAGCAAACGCGACAACGCGGTGCTGGGCAAGTTGGTGCCGGGCGCCGTGCGGCGGGCGAAGATCGTGATCGCGGTGTCACACACCGAAGGCGCGCAGATCGTTGATGCACTCGACATCGACCCGGCACGCATCCGGGTGGTGCGCACCTACCCGGCCCCGGTGTTCACGCCCGACCCCTCGGGCGAGGCAGGTGCCCGTGTGCACGCCCGTTGGGGCCTCAGCCGGTACGTGCTGGCGGTGGGCGACATCCACCCGCGCAAGAACATCGGCGGGCTGGCGCAGGCCCTGCAACAGCTGGGGGACCCCGACCTGGAGCTGGCGCTGGTGGGCCGGCCGGCGCTCGGTGGCGAGCAGATTGTGCAGGGCGCCAACGCCCGCTGGCTCGGCCGCGTGAGCGACGACGAACTGGCCGACCTCTACCGCGCAGCCAGCGTGGTTGCCGTGCCGTCGCTGTACGAGGGCTTCGGCCTGCCAATCCTCGAGGCCATGGCCTGCGGGGC
>CAIPNN010000222.1 GCA_903866425.1 uncultured Actinomycetes bacterium | reverse complement strand
GTGAGCATCAGAGATCTGAGGAACAAGGGCGGAGACGTGATCGATCGGGTCGAGCACGGCGAGACTCTTGTGGTCACCCGCGATGGCCGGCCTGTCGCCGAGTTGCGACCGTTCCGCGCCCGGGGCGTGCCGCGCGACCTCCTTGTCGAGCGCGCCCGCTACCTGCCGCCCGTCGACCCCGAGCGCTTCAGGGCCGACGTTGATGCCTTCATCGATCCGTATATCGACATGTCCGCTGACCCCTGGCACGAGTGAGCGCGACCACGGCCACCCTGGGCCTCCTCGACACCAGCGCGGTGCTCCTACGCGGTCAGGTTGTCGACGTCGAGGTGCTCCCCGAGATCGGCTGCATTTCGACGATCACCATCGCGGAACTCTCCGTTGGCCCGCTGCTTGTTGACGATCCTGTCGAGCAGGCGCGCCGGCAGGGGCATCTGCAGCAGGCCGAGAGTGACTTTGATGCGATTCCGTTCGACGCCACCGCGGCGCGCGCATACGCGAGCGTGGCGAGGTCGATGCACGACCGCGGCCGCAGCGTGCGGCCGCGCCGGTTCGACGCCCTCATTGCCGCGGTTGCACTGGCCAATGGCCTCCCCCTGCACACGGCCAACCCGCGCGACTTCGAGGGCATCCCGGGGCTCAAGGTGGTCGACATCGGCCCAGGGCTCGCGCCGACCCCCTGAGGGGGTCGAACCTGCGAGATCCCGCTGATGTGCTGCGCTTTCGCGCGATTTCCAACCCGCAGGGACGAGCGCGCACCTACGGTCGGAACCTCCGGATCAACTCCGAGCTGGAGGTATCGACATGCCTGCGATGGTCATCCCGATTCCGAGCGACAAGGTGGACGCGTGGGAGAAGTGGGCCTCTCAGGTGAGTGGTCCCCGGCGCACGGAGTTCGACGACATGAATGCACGCCTCGGCCTGCTTGAGCACCGGGCGTACCTGCAGCCCACGCCCGACGGCGGGTTTCTCACCCTCGTGGTGGTGGAGGGCCCCGGCGCTCAGGGCTTCCTGCCCGCGCTCGGGGAGTCGGAGAACGACTTCGACAAGTGGTTCATCGGCAACGTGATGGACCTGCACGGCATGGTGCCGGGCGACGGCGCACTGCCGCCCATGGCGGAGCGGCGAATCTGACGCAGCGACCGGCGGCGGCGTAGCATCAGCGCATGCACCCCCTCCGCCGTATCACGGCCGTCGCCGTACTTGTCGCCCTGCCCCTGCTGCTTGCCAGTTGCAGCCGCACGTTCACCAACGGCGCGGAGTACCGCAATGGGAACTCATTCGCCGCGCTCAAGGCTGATGGCTCCGTGGTTGCGTGGGGGGCTGCGGACAGGGGTGGCGACCCCACCTGCATGACCAACCCCAATGCATGCGGTGCCGCGCCAGCCGGCAGCCTGTCGTCAGGAGTTGTCGACATCTTCTCGTCGTACGGGGCCTACGCGGCGCTCAAGCAGGATGGCTCATTGGCAGTCTGGGGCGGCTCGTCGTACGGCGGGGAGATCTCGTGCACGATCGGTGGGCCCACGTGTCACCCCGTCTCACAGGCCGCCCTGTCATCGGGCGTGCGCACCGTGTCGTCCACGTCCTCGGCCTTCGCCGCGACAAAGACCGATGGCTCCGTGGTCACCTGGGGCCAGACCGCCTCCGGTGGTGATGCCGCGTGCACTCCGGCATCGGATTGCACCCCGGCCCCGGTGGGCAGTCTCTCGTCCGGCGTTGCAGAGGTGCGAGGATCAAGCAAGGCTTTCGCCGCGCTGAAGAGCGATGGCACCGTGGTGGCGTGGGGCGATCAGACGTATGGCGGCGACGCGGCGTCACCTGTGGGCGGTGCCCTCACCAACATCACCGCCGTGGTGCCCGGCAGCACGGCGTTCGCCGCCATCAAGCAGGATGGTTCTGTGGTCACGTGGGGGGACCCCGGCGGCGGCGGAGACTTCACCTGTGCGTTGTCCGGCTGCACCCCTGTTCCCAATTCCGGCAGCCTGGCGGCGGGCGTGACGTCCATCAGCAGCACGTCGGCTTCTGCCGGGGGCGGCCAACCCACTCTCGGTGCCTTCGCGGCGCTGAAGGACGATGGTTCTGTGGCCACCTGGGGCGATACCATCTCGGGCGGTGACTCGACGCAGCCCGTTGGTGGTGCCCTCACCGGCGTCACCGCCATCGTGGCCAGCGATCGCGCATTCGCGGCCCTGCGCAGCGGTGGCTCAGTGGTCACATGGGGCTTCGCCGAGAATGGCGGGAACTCCGCGTGTACGGCGTCGTTGTCGTGCCAGCCAGCCCCGGCCGGAATGCTCGCCAGCGGCGTGGTGGCCCTTTTCTCGAACCCATCTGCATTTGCCGCGCTGAAGCAGGATGGCTCCGTCGTGGCCTGGGGCGCACCGTCCCAGGGCGGTGACCCCGACTGCAACAGTGGGCCCGACTGCACGGCTGCCCCGGTTGGATCCCTCGCGGGTGGCGTCACCCAGATCATGTCCACCGCACGCGCGTTTGCTGCGCGCAAGGCCGATGGCTCTGTCGTCACCTGGGGCTCCATCGCTGACGGGGGTACGTCCTCCGCGCCAGTGGGGGGCACGCTGACCGGTGTCGCGCAGGTGTTCTCGAACGACGGCGCAGGAGCGGCCCTTAAGCAGGATGGCTCGGTGGTTACCTGGGGCGATAACGACACCGGTGGCAATCCAGGGTGCGATCCCACCTCTCAGACATGCAGCCCCGCACCTCCGGGAAGCCTCGCGTCGGGTGTCGTGTACATCGCATCGCCGTTCGTCGATACGCGCCTCGTGCCAGTGGCACCCACCACCCCGCCGGCTCAGGCCGGCGGCGGCAACGCGGCCCCCGCGGCCACCCCGGCGCTGCCCGGCCGCACCACCTGTACCCCACGGGGCTGCACCACCAGCGGGCGTGTGCCCGCT
>CAIPNN010000221.1 GCA_903866425.1 uncultured Actinomycetes bacterium | reverse complement strand
GTCGGGGCGGGCGCAGGGCGACCTCGCCGGCCGCCGTGTGCTCATCTCGGCCGGCGGCACACGCGAGCCCATCGACGCCGTGCGCTACGTGGGCAATCGCTCAAGCGGTCGTATGGGTTGGGCGCTTGCCGCAGCCGCGCGTGACCGGGGCGCTGACGTGGTGGTCGTGCAGGCCAATGTTGATCTGCCCCGCGAGCCCGGAATTCGTTACGTCGATGCCCCGACGGCCGCGACCATGCGGGATGCCTGCGTGGCGGAGTTCGCCGACACCGACATCCTCATCATGTGCGCCGCCGTTGCCGACTATCGCCCCGTTGATCAGCGCGAGGGCAAGCTCGACAAGTCGGCGTCCGATGCACTCACGGTTGAGATGGAGCGCACCACCGACATCCTCGCCGAACTGGCCGCCCTGCGCGACGAGCAGGTGCTCATCGGATTCGCGGCCGAGCACGGCCCTGAGGGGCTCGAGCGCGCGCGGGGCAAGCGCACACGCAAGGCCGTGGACATGGTGGTGCACAACGATGCCGCCATCCCCGGCGCGGCGTTTGAAGGCGACGAGAACATCATCACCATCATCGGTCCGGGCGACGCTGAGCAGGCGCTCGACCGCATGAGCAAGCGCCGCTGCGCTGAGGCGATTCTCGATGCCGCCATGCCGCTTGTGGGCGGGGAGCGCGCCGTCAGGGCGTAGCGGTTCTGCCGGAGCCGTTGGAATGGGGAGCGTCGCGAGCGGGCGGTACCCTTTGGCCGATGAGCGAGCCGGACGCGTACGGATACTTTCAGCGGGGCAGCGAATTGCTGGCAACGCGCGACTTCCATCAGGCCACCGTGGCGCTTGAGAACGCGAAGCGCCTCGAGCCCGGCATGGCCTCCATCCGTGAGGCGCTCGGACGGGCGTACCTCTCCATTCGTGCCTACGGCGCCGCGGCGTTTGAGTTCGAGGCCGTTGTGGAGATCTCGCCCACCAACCATTACGCGCATTACTGCCTTGGCCGGGCATACCGCGGCATGAATCAGAACGAGCAGGCGGCCCGTGCCTTCGAGCTGGCGCGCTGCCTCGGCTCGACCCTGGTGTCTTAGGCCCCGGGCGGGGGCGGACCGCTCACGCGCAGGCCGTCCGGTACGTCGAAGCCCATGCGGATGACGCTCTCCCAGGTTTCGTCCACGTAGGTGGAGAGCAGGCCGAGCATTCCGTCCAGGCCGTCCGCGCCGAGCACCGATGTCTCCGCATCGGCCACCAGCCACAGGTCGCCGGCGTCGTCAATGGCAAAGCGCCACATGCGCGTTTCGAGGTTCTTCATGAGGATTCGCCGGTAGACACCCTCGGCGTCGCGGTCGGGCCCGCGCATGAAGAAAGCCCGAAGCGCCACCGTGCGCTCACCCACTGAGATCGCCACCGCCACGATCTCGCGCTTGGCCGACGGCACGCGCACGGTCCAGTTGCGATCGTCGAGGCGCTCGAAATCCGCCCCGATGCGGGTGAGCCAGGAATTGACGAGGGCGGGTCCGCTTGCGTCCACGCGGGCACCGTACACCGGGTGGCTCGTACCATCGGCCGCGTGCGGATCGTCCTGCAGCGCGTCTCACGCGCCTCGGTCACCGTCGATGGCGAGGTGGTCGGTGCCATCGGACAGGGCGTGCTGCTTCTGGTGGGGGTGGGGGAGGGCGATGACGACGCCGTCGCCGCGCGCATGGCCGCGAAGGTGGCCCGGCTCCGCATCTTCCCCAACGATGACCGCGGTTTTGATCGAACCGTGGCCGAGGCGCATGGCGAGGCGCTCGTGGTGAGTCAGTTCACGCTCATGGGCGATGTACGCCGGGGCAACCGGCCGTCGTGGGCCGCAGCCGCCCGGCCGGAGGATGCCTCACCGGTGGTGGAGGCCGTGGCCCGCGCGCTTGAGGCCGAGGGGGTGCCCGTTGCCACCGGCAGGTTCGGGGCCGTGATGGATGTGGAACTCGTGAATGACGGCCCGGTGACGCTGGTGCTCGACAGCGACGACCTGGCGGCCGCCCGGCGCTGAGGGGTCCGGCGGGCCTGTGATACCCTCGACGGGCCGTCGGAGGGGATGACGGCACCCGGAGCAAGCGGGTCGAAAGACCCGCTTTTTCTTTGCGTTGACACGGGAGCGCCAGAACGACCAAGCAGGCCACATCGATCGAGCAGCAGGTTGCGGACCTCCTCGCCAGGGAGATCCCGGAGGTTGACCTCCGGGCGGCTGGCGTGGGCGGCAGCGGCGGATCGGGTGTGCTGAGCGTGGTCATTGCGCATCCCGAGCGTGTGGATCACGAGTTGTGCGTGCGTGTGACGCGTGTGCTTGACGATGCGGGCCTTCGGGACCGCTACGCAGTGGAGGTATCATCGCCGGGCCCGGAGCCACCGCTCCGCGTCACCCGGCACTTCCTGGAGGCCGTTGGCTGCCAGGTGAAGTTGACCGTCGCAGCGGGCGCAGTGCCCGGGGCGGGAAAGTCGGTGTCGGGGGTTCTTACGGAGGCGACGGAGGAGTCGCTCACGGTGGACACCCCGACGGGTGTGGTGGTCGTGCCGCGCGATGCGGTGCGGCGGGCCCGAATGGTGAAGGCGGAATGTGACGATGACGGCAGGAGCCTGACGTGAACCGCGAGATCATCGAGGCGATCAAGCAGATCGAGCGCGAGAAGGGGATCGATTCCGAGACCCTCCTTGTGGCGCTCGAGGACGCGCTGCTTGCGGCATACCGGAAGACCCCGGGTGCTGTGGAGTGGGCGCGGGTCGACATCGACCGCGAAACCGGCGAGATGCAGGTGAACCAGCTTGTGCTGCCCGAGGGCGCCGAGCTCGTCACGCTGCCCCGGCCCGAGCCGGAGATTCCCGAGGGGGTTGACCCCGCGGAGTTCGAGCCGCCGCCGCCGGACATCGACTGGTCGGCCTACGGGCCCGAGCAGATCCAGCCCGTGAGCGTGACCACCGACAACTTCGGCCGCATCGCTGCGCAGACCGCCAAGCAGGTGGTGCTGCAGCGCATTCGCGAGGCCGAGCGCGAGATGATGTACGACGAGTACGTCGACCGCGTGGGCGAGGTGGTCAACGGCATCATCCAGCAGAGCGACCACCGGTACACCCTGGTCGACCTGGGTCGTGTGGAGGCGCTGCTTCCCGCCAGCGAGCAGGTGCCGGGTGAGCGGTACGACCACGGTGCCCGCATCAAGGCGGTCATCGCCGACGTGCGCGCCTCGAACAAGGGCCCGCAGGTCATCCTGAGCCGCCGGTCCGACGAGATCATCAAGCGTCTGTTCGAGCTTGAGGTCCCCGAGATCGCCGACGGCCTGGTGGAGATTCGCAACGTTGCCCGTGAGGCCGGCTGGCGCTCGAAGATCGCCGTCATCTCGAACGTGCAGGGCGTCGACCCGGTGGGTGCCTGCGTGGGCCCGCGTGGCTCGCGTGTGCGCATGGTCGTGTCGGAGCTTCGCGGCGAGAAGATCGACATCATCCCGTTCAACGACGAGCCCGCGCGCTACGTGGCCAAGGCGCTGTCGCCGGCCCGCGTGCGCGAGGTGCTGGTTGACGACGAGGCCCGGCAGGCAGTGGTCATCGTGCCCGACGACCAGCTGTCGCTTGCCATCGGCAAGGAGGGCATGAACGCCCGTCTGGCCGCACGCCTCACCGGTTGGCGCATCGACATCAAGAGCGAGTCGACGTTCGCGGCCGAGGAGGCCTCGGACGAGTTCGGTGACGAGCTCGAGGGTGGCGTGGCGCGCTGTGCCTTCATCCTCCAGACCGGCCGTCGCTGCCCCAACGCGGTTGAGGCAGGCTCGCGCTACTGCGCGCTGGAGGGCCACACCGCCGAGGCATCTGCGGCCAATCAGGCAGTGCTCGAGGCCGCCGCTGCGGTTCCTGAGGTTGCGGAGCCCGTCACCAGTGACGTGCCGGAGGCAGACTCCGAAGGCTTCGTCGAGGCGCAGGACGTGGTTGACGCGGCCGACGCCGTGGAGGACGCCGAGGCAACCGCCGAGGCAATCGAGGCAGATGCTGCGCCCGAGGAGGCTGCGGCCGAGGCGGTGCTGGAAGAGGCCGCTGCCGAGGCAGTGGAGGCAGCAGAGGTGAGCGAGGAGGCATCGGACGCGTGACGCAGGCCCGCCCACGTCGCACGTCCCCCAGCGCATGTGCGCCGGGTGTGGCCGCCGTGCGCCCAAGTCGGAGCTCGCGCGGTTCACGCCCGTGCGCGACGGCGAGGTGCTCACGGTGGTCCGGGACGACGGCGGGGCGCGACCGGGGCGCGGCATCTACACGTGTCGCAGCCGGGAGTGCTTTGCGCGGGCAGTGGAACGACGGGGCTTCGCGCGCGGTGCGCGGGCCCAGGTGAAGGTTGACGTGACGATGGCCGGCGAGATGGTTGACGAGAGGCACGCATGAGCAGCAAGAAGCGGGTATACGAGATCGCCAAGGAGGAGGGGCTTCCGAGCGCCAACGTGCTCGCACGCCTCCAGCGCGCCGGGTACGACGTGAAGACGGCATCGTC
Source organism: uncultured Actinomycetes bacterium (assembly GCA_903866425.1). Taxonomy (GTDB): domain Bacteria; phylum Actinomycetota; class Thermoleophilia; order Miltoncostaeales; family Miltoncostaeaceae; genus SYFI01. The sequence continues at coordinate 5,759 of CAIPNN010000221.1, read as the reverse complement.
GACGGTCGACGTGGACTGGGCCATGCACATCCTGTCGCCCACCAGGAACCCGCAGCCCGACTACCCGATGCCCGAGCCGGAGCCGCCCAAGAAGAAGGCGAAGAAGAAGGAGCCCGAGGCCGAGGCACCTCCTGCCGAGCCCGTTGCCGAGCCGGTTGTGGCAGAGGCACCCGCCGCGGCCACGCCCGCCCCGATGGCCGCAGCACCGGTCGAGTCCGCACCGGTCGAGTCCGCACCGGCCGAGCCCGCACCGGCTGAACCCGCACCGGCAGCCGTGGCCGATGAGCCCGCTGCGCCCGTGGCCGACGCCCCCGCACCGGTTGAGCCCGACGCCCCTGCCGCACCCGAGGCGGAGGCCGCACCAGCCGCTGCAGAGCCCGTCGCGGACGAGGCCCCCGCTGCTCCTGCGGCCGTTGTCGCACCGGAGGCAACGGAGGCCACTGAAGCACCCGCCGCCCCGGCAGACGCAGCGCCCGCCGCGCCCGAGGCAGCTGCGCCGGTTGAAGAGAAGCCCAAGGTCGAGGAGCGCATTCCGCCGAAGCGGGCGCCCGAGAAGATCGTGCTTCCCAAGCCGCGTCGTGACACCCCGCCGCCGCCTGCACCGGGTCGCCCGGCACCGCAGAGCGGGGGAGGCAGCGCAGGCGGTGGTGGCACCACCGATGGTGGCAGTGGTGGCGGATCGAGCTACCCGGGTTCGGGTGCACCGGGCGACCGGGGCCGATCGGGCACGCTTCCGCCCCGCGGCACCGGCGGCATCGGCCGTCCGGGTGGTGGGGCCGGCCGCGGCCGCAAGCGTCGTGTGGTCATTGACGCGCAGGCCAGTCGCCGTCAGGGCGGGGGCCCGCGCGACCGCAAGGACCGTCGTGGCGGCCGTTCGGACCAGGGGGATCAGGCACAGCAGCCGCAGATGAACCCGGCGGACATGCCGCAGGTCGACATCCGCTCGGGCGCGACGGTGAAGGAACTTGCCGAGTCGCTTGGCATCCCCACCGCACAGATCATCAAGTTCATGATGACCATGGGCGAGCTGGTGACCATCACGCAGTCGATGTCCGACGACTCCATCGAGCTCATCGCGGCCGATCTGGAGCGGAAGATCGCCATCGTGCACGCCGAGGAGGAGCCCGACCTCGAGGCCGTGTTCGACGACGACCCGGCCGACCTGGTGGCGCGCGCTCCTGTGGTGACCGTCATGGGTCACGTGGACCACGGAAAGACGTCACTCCTCGACGCCATCCGTGCCACCGAGGTTGCAGCCGGCGAGGCCGGCGGCATCACGCAGCACATCGGTGCGTACCAGGTGCACCACAACGAGCGCGAGGTCACCTTCCTCGACACCCCGGGTCACGAGGCGTTCACCGCCATGCGTGCCCGCGGCGCCAAGATCACCGACGTGGCCATCATCGTTGTGGCCGCCGACGACGGCGTGATGCCGCAGACGATTGAGGCGATTGACCACGCGAAGGCTGCCGACGTGCCCTTCGTGGTGGCGATCAACAAGATCGACAAGGAGAACGCCAACCCCGAGAAGGTGAAGACCGAGCTGTCGCAGCACGAGGTCATTCCCACCGATTGGGGCGGTACCACCGAGTTCGTGCCGGTGTCCGCACACCGCGGGGACGGGCTCGAGGAGCTCGTCGAAACGGTGCTGCTGGTGGCAGACGCGGACGCCGAGCCCAAGGCCAACCCGACGCCTGAGGCATCGGGCACCGTGGTGGAGTCGCGCCTCGACGCCGGCCGCGGCCCCGTGTGCACCCTGCTTGTGCAGCGCGGCACGCTGAAGGTGGGCGACATCCTCGTGGTGGGCGAGACCTTCGGTCGCGTGCGCGCGATGCTCGATTACAACGGCGAGCCCATGACCGCCGCCGGGCCCTCAGTGCCGGTGGAGATCCTCGGCCTTGATGGCGTGCCGGCCGCAGGTGAGAAGTTCCGCGTGGTGGAGAACGAGCGCCTGGCCCGCCAGATCGCCGCCACCCGCAGTCAGCGCCTGCGCGCAGAAGACCTGGCCAACCGCAGGCCCGTGTCGCTTGAAGACCTCTTCGCGCGCATCTCGGAGGGTGGGCTCAAGGAACTCAACATCATCATCAAGGGTGACGTGCAGGGCTCCGTCGGTGCCCTCGAGGACGCCCTCAACAAGGTGGAGCAGACCGAAGTGCGTCTGCGCATCATCCACACGGGTGTGGGTGCGGTCACCGAGTCGGACGTCAACCTCGCCGCGGCCTCAGACGCCATCGTCATCGGCTTCAACGTGCGTCCGCGGCCCGAGGCCAAGGTGCTCGCCGAGCGCGAGGGCGTCGACGTGCGCACCTACCGCGTGATCTACCGCGCCATCGAGGACGTTCGCGATGCCCTGGTGGGCCTGCTGGAGCCCGACATCGTCGAGGAGGCCATGGGCTCCCTCGAGGTTCGGGCCATCTTCAAGGCCAGTCGTCTGGGAACCATCGCCGGTTGCTACGTCACCAACGGAACGGCGCGCCGCGGGGCCGATTGCCGCCTCGTGCGCGACGGCACGGTGGTGTACGCAGGCAAGATCGGCTCGCTGCGTCGCGTGGACGACGACGTGCGCGAGGTGCAGCAGGGCTTTGAGTGTGGCGTGCTGCTCGACGACTTCAATGACGTCAAGGAAGGCGACGAGATTGAGGTGTTCGAGCTGAAGGAGGTCGCGCGTACTGCGCAGGCCGCCACCGCCCCGCCCGCACCGGTGACGCCCACGCCCGCCAGCGACAGCGAGTAGCCGGAGCCGGCTGATGGGCGCACCGCGCCAGCGCCAGCGCCGGGCGAACGAGGCCATCCGCGAGGTGGTGGGTCAGTCGATTCTCACGGAGTTGTCTGACCCCCGCCTGCAGATGGTCACCATCGTGTCGGTCGAGAGCAGTCCCGATCTTGGTCGCGCCAAGGTGTATTGGACGGTGCTCGACCCCAAGCGCACCGATGGCGCCGCCGCCGCCCTTGAGGCCGCCCGCGGGGTGCTGCAGGGTCGCGTTGCCCGGGTGCTCAAGTCGCGCCAGACTCCGCACCTGGTGTTCATCCACGATGAGTTGCAGGAAGAGGCCCGACGCCTGACGGCCCTCATCGACGAGGTGGCACCCGACGGCCCCCTGCCGGAGCCTGAGGCGGAGTGAGCCACCATCACCACCATTCCAAGGTGGCGGGGGAGGCCGTGGGGGCCGACCGCGTCGCGGAGCTCCTGTCGGGGCCCGCACGGAAGGTGGTGGTCACCACACATCGCAAGCCCGACGGCGACGCCGCGGGTTCGATGATCGCGATGGCGCGCATGCTCCGCGGCCTCGGCCACGACGTGGTGATGTGGCACGTGGAGGGTCCGGGTCTGCCCGACCATCTCGCCTGGCTCCTGGCGCCCGGAGAGACCGTGGTGTCGGGGCCCGTGGACGATCACGACGAGCGCATTGTGGTGAGCGTGGATGCCGCCACATCGCACCGGGTGACCGACGACGACCCGTGCACGCTGGGCGAGCCGATCATCAACATCGACCACCATCACGACAATCCGCTGTGGGGCCACTTCAACCTCGTTGATGGCGAGGCCTCCAGCACCGCCGAGATGGTGGTGCGGGTTGCCGACGCACTCGGTGTGACAATTGACGAGGACATCGCGCTGCCGTTGTACGTGGGCCTCGTCACCGACACCGGACGGTTCAGCTACGCCAACACCGGCGCCGAGGCCCATGTGGTTGCGGCACGCCTGGTTGATGCAGGCGTGGAGCCTGCGGTGGTGTACCGCCGCCTGTTCGAGGGTGTGCCCCTCGGCGACATGCGTCTGTTCGGCCACGCGCTCGCGTCCAGCAGGTCGGAGCTGGGTGGACGTTTCGTGGTGGCCGTGATCACCGACGCAGACGTTGCGGCTGCCGGGGGCACAGACTCCGACGGCGTGGCTGAGGCCCTGCGCGCCGTGGAGGGCGCGGAGGTGTCGGCGGTCATCCGTCAGGTGCCCGGCGGATGGCGCGTGTCGAGCAGGGCGTCGGGCGATGCCATTGACGTGTCGGCGATCGCAGCACTTGAGGGCGGCGGCGGACACCGCGCCGCCGCGGGTTTCAGCAGCGAACGCGACCCCGACGACATCATTCGCATGATGTGCGACGCCATTGAGGCGCAGCATGGGTGAGCGACCGGTGGGGGAGTCGCGCGCCATCCTGGTGGACAAGCCCGCCGGGCCCACCTCGCACGACGTTGTGCGCGACGTCCGCCGCGCCCTCGGTCGCCCCAAGGCCGGCCACACCGGCACCCTCGATCCTTTTGCCACCGGCCTGCTGGTTGTGCTGACGGGGCGTGCGACGCGCCTGGCGCCGTACCTCACCGGCCTCGACAAGAGCTACCGCGCCGTGGTGAAGCTGGGCGAGCGTTCAGCGTCGGGCGACCCGGAAGGGCCCATCACTGCCGGTGGGGCACCGCCCGACGAGGATTCCGTGCGCGCCGCCCTTGCCGGCCTCACCGGCACCATCAGTCAGACGGTGCCCGCGCTCTCGGCCGTCAAGGTTGACGGCGAGCGTCTGTATGCGCGCACGCGCCGCGGCGAAGACGTTGATCTGCCGGTGCGCGAGGTTGTGGTGCATCGCGCCGATCTGGTGTCGTACGACCAGATGACCGGCCTTGCCGACATTGACATCCGCTGCGGCTCGGGCACCTACGTGCGGCAGATCGCCACGGATCTCGGCGAGGCGCTTGGGTGCGGGGGCTACTGCGCGGCGCTGCGTCGTACCGAGGTGGGCGATCTTCGCGTCGATGACGCCCTGCAGCTCGATGAGATCGCTCCCGGCTGTGGCATGCCGCCGCTTGATGCCCTGGGGCACATGCCGGTGGTGTCGCTCGACGCCGCCGCTGCCGCCGACGTGCAGCACGGGCGGGCGGTCACCGCCGCCGACGTGCCCGAGGGCACCGTGGCGCTGGCGATGCAGGGCGATCTGCTTGCGATCGCGACCGCGGAGGCCGATGGCGTGATCCGCCCGAAGGTGGTGCTTGCCGGATGAAGCGCTACCAATCGCTCGGCGAACTCCCCCTCGGCGGCGACCGGCGCGTCGTGGCCATCGGCACGTTCGACGGTGTGCACATCGGGCACCAGGCCATCATCGGGCGCGCCATCGAGCGCGCACGCGAGCGCGGGCTCGAGTCGATGGTGCTCACCTTCGAACCCAACCCCCTCGCGGTGCTGAAGCCCGACCTCGCTCCAGCCGTGCTCACCGAGCCGTCGTTCAAGGCACAGCTGATCGAGGCACTGGGCGCCGATGCCGTGCTGGTGGTGCCGTTCACCCGCGCCTTCTCGCGGATCAGGGCAGATCGCTTCGCGGAGATGCTGTGTTCGGCACCGCTCAACGCCGAGTCGATCGTGGTTGGGGCGAACTTCCGCTTCGGCCAGGGGGGCACCGGCACGGTGTCGTATCTGCAGCGGCTCGGCCGGGCCAAGGGGCTCATCGTCGAGAGCCCCGAGACCGTGGTGAGCCCCGATGGCAAGCCGGTGTCGTCCACCCGCGTGCGGCGCATGGTGGCGCAGGGGCAGGTGTCCGAAGTCGAGCCCCTGCTCGGCAGGCCGCACTCGGTTGAGGGCATGGTGGTGCCGGGCGAGCAGCGTGGACGCGAGATGGGGCTGCCCACCGCCAACGTGGCCGTTGCCCCGGAGACGGCCCTGCCCGGGCGCGGCGTGTACGCGGGGCGTGTGGTGCTGGCGGAGGGGCGCTACCCGGCCGCCATCAATCTGGGGTACTCCCCAACGTTCACCGAGGGCTCCGAGCCGGAACTTCGGCTTG
>CAIPNN010000220.1 GCA_903866425.1 uncultured Actinomycetes bacterium | reverse complement strand
TTGGTCCGCAGGGGCAGACGGTGGTCGCCTGGGCATGGAACACCGGCGACGGGCGTGTCATCCAGACCCGCACCCGATCCGCCGGGGCAAAGCGCTTCGCCCCCACCGCCACACTGTCGGCCAAGGGTGGCGACGCCATTGACCCACAGATCGCCATCGCGCCGGACGGCACCGTGACCATCGCATGGGAGCGCGCCTCAGCCTCCGGCGCGTCGGTCATTCAGGCGCGCACGCGCAGGCCAGGCGAGCACTTCGGCATGCTCAGTCAGGTGTCGAAGTCGGGCGGGGCAGCCACCGACGTCGTACTTGGCGTGGACGCGTCGGGGATGGTCACCGCCACGTGGGAGCGCGTCACCCCGAGGGGCGTCGTAATCCAGGCACGACGCGGTCAGGCAGGGCAGGGGATGGGCCCCATCACCGATCTGTCCACGCACGGCGTGCACGCGAGCGACTCCGATCTGGGTGTGGGCCCCGACGGCACGGTCACCGTGCTGTGGGAGTTCGACTCCACCACACGCGACATGAAGATCGTCCAGTCGCGCACCCTGCCGGCGGGCGGTACGTGGGGCCCCATTGAGACCCTCTCGAGGCGAGCCACCAGCCGGCCCGACCCCAAGTCGGCACCCGATGTTGACGATCCGGTCATCGCGGTTGCGGGCGACGGTACGGCGACGGGCATGTGGAAGCAGGTCGGCTCCAACGGGCAGGTCCGGATTCAGACGCGCACGCGTCCCGCGGGCGGTACGTGGGGCCCGGCCACCTGGCTGTCGGCGTCCAACCGCGAGGCAGATGAGCCCCGCCTCACTGTCGCGCCGAGCGGTGTGGTCACCGGTGCATGGAAGCTGGCGACCGGTCACAAGGTGGTTCCCGAGCAGAACTTCTGGCTGCAGGGAATGTCCACGGCCACGCCCGCCGCGGGCTGAGAATCGCAACACCCTGGCGCGGAATACTTCGCGCCAGGGTGTTGTCTCACGCGTGAGCCTTTGATGCGATGGAGCGCGTGACCATCAGGGACCTGAGGAACCACGGCGGTGATGTGGTCGATCCCCAGCGGTTTCGTGCGGATGTCGACGCAGTCGTGGATCAGTCGCTGTGACATCTGGCGAGGCCTAGCTCCCCGAGATTTCGTCATGACAACCGACGGCGACCGCACCCGGCACTGGCCGGCCATCGAGAAGAAGCATGGCGAGCCCATGCAGTGCTGGTTCGACCAGGTGGCCGACATGACTGCCGCTCGAATCGTGCCGAGGGCACTACTTCACGTGAGACTCCCCGGTGCCCATTCGCTGGGTTTGTGCACCGTGCTCGATTGCTACGTGCCTCGCCTGGGGGAGCGCCGACTTGTGATCCCCCGTATGCGAATGGTCATCGGCGGTGTTGCGCGGGCATTGGTGGCCCGCCGTGCGGAACCGGGTGCCTGGCAGCGTTTGGGGCTAGTGTTTGACCCGCCCGCCCCCTGCGATCTGAGTCCCTCATGAAGCGTTTCGTTCTCGCCGTACTCGCGATGTCCGTGTTGGGCGCAGGCGCGGCGTCGTCCGCGGTTGTCGCCGCGACGCCCGTGCGGTCGAGCAATGGGGTGCCGCCCATCACACACGCGTCTCCGGCTGTTGCGGCCCACCGTGCATCTGCCACGCGCCTGCGCGCCGTCAAGCCCAGTCTGCGCGTGCGGGTCTCCATCAGTCTGCGGCATGACCGGGCAGGGCTTCGGCGCATGGCCACGATGGTGGGCCGCCCGGGTTCGAAGCAGCGCTATCGCAGCATTCGGGAGGCCATGCGCCAGCACGGTGCCACCGCTGCCGACATCCAGGTCGTTCGGGCGTGGGCACGCGAGCGTGGCCTCACCGCGCAGGTCAGCCTGTTGCGCCATCGCGTTGTGGTGTCGGGTTCCGCCCGTCAGATCATGCGCGCGTTCAACGTGCGCCTGTTCCACTATCGCGACCGGATGGGCCGCACCTATGTCGCCGCATCCACGCCGGTGACGGTACCCCCCGCCATCGCCGGCGCGGCCACGAGTGTCGCCGGTATTGGCCACGAACCCGGAACGTCGGGCCGCACGCCGGTCTCCGTCGCCACTGGGGGGCCGGCAGCGGCGACGGCGCACCCCAGTTACGCCCCGGGCACCTCTCCGTGCGCGACGCACCAGTACGTCGCTGGCGTTGGTATGACGCCCTTCGGGCTGGCGACCCAGTACGGCTTTGACCAAGTTGGGTCGGGTGCCGATTTGCCCGCGCAGACCGTGGCGATTATCGAGTTCGACCAACTGGCCACCCCCACCGACGTTGCGAAATTTCAGAGTTGCCGCTTCGGTGCCGGCGCAGCGCCGATCACGGTGCAGCAGCGCAACCTGCCCGGGGCAGCCGCCAACAACTCCGGTGCCGCACTCGCGTCGGGGGCAAACGGCGAGGCGCAACTCGACACCCAGCTGCTCGCTGCGCTGGCACCCGCCAACACCACGGTGGTGGTGCTCAACGTCGCCCACGGCGACTCCAACGCGTGGCCGGACGTGCTCGAGGCCGCCGCCGCGCTGCCCAACCTGTCGGTCGTGAGCATCAGTTACGGCCCAGATGAGCTGTGCATGGCCCAAGATGTCTGCTCGTCAACCAGCGCCTTCACACAGGCCGACTCGCTGCTGACCGCTGCCGCCACTGCGGGTGTCAACGTGTTCGTGTCGTCCGGTGACCAGGGCTCGCAGGGGCCGCCTGAAGGCGTGTGCTCATCCATGTACCCGATGTTGGGGTTCCCCGGCGACGCCAACGTCAACTGGCCCGCATCGAGCCCCGACGTCATCGCGGTTGGCGGCACGATGTGGAGCAGCACCACGCGCACGCCGGACACCGAACAGGCGTGGTGGCAGGGCATCGGCAGCGCGTGTCCGTATGCCGGTGGTGGCGGCCAGAGCCAGCTGTACGCAAGGCCGCCCTGGCAGAAGAGCGCTGGGGCCGGGATCCCCGGTCAGGGGCGCCTTGTGCCCGATGTGTCGGTGCTCGCCGGTGCGCCCAGCTACCTCACCGTTCAGAATGGTGTGCTGGCGGGCATGATGGGTACCAGCGCCAGTGCGCCGCTGATGGCGGCAGTTGCCCTGCGCCTCAATGCCGAGTCGCTGGCTGCCGGCGACGGTCCAATCGGGTTCCTCGGGCCACAGCTCTACACCACGCTGTCGCCCGTGGCCGGTTCATTCACGGATCTCACGCAGGGCACCAATGACCTGTTCAGCACGGGGTGCTGCACGGCACGTACGGGCTTCGACATGGTCTTCGGTATCGGCGTGCCGAACTTCGGTAACCGGGCGCCAGACAGTTGGCTGCAGACGTTCACTGACTGAGTCTTTCGCCGAACCACACATCCCAGGTGATGGCGTTGAGTTCGCACGCCCACACCGTGGTGCGCCCGATCACGTACAGCACGAACAACAGGGTGCCGGCGAGACCCAGCACGCCGTAGAGCGCCTCTGAACTCGCCAGCTGGTTGGCGATGAAGAACTCGCCGACGGCACCCAGCCCCTGAACGACGACGGCAAGCACGATGGCGCCCGGCAGGTGCGCGTACACCGGGACGGGCTTCGACGGCAGCCACGACATGCCCAGCATCAGGAGGACGGTGACGATCGCGATGCCCAGCAGAAATGCGACGACCCCGCTGAAGGGGCCCAGCAGATTTGCTGCGACCCCGGTGAGTGCGCTCACCAGCACGAACACGGCGGGCACGGCGATGACGGTCAGGACATTGGTGGGGCGCGGAAACCCGTGACCGCTCGGCACCTGCCACGCGCTTGCCTGCACAAGGCGCAGTGCGCGCAGCAACATGAACGCGAACCAGATGACCAGCACGATGCCCGTGACCAGCAGCCACCAGCGGCTGGCTTGCGACTGGGCCGCCGCATTGCCGATGGTCGTGGCGAAGTTGCTGCCGAGTGACGCGCTGTTGGCTGCCGATTCGGCGTCGCCTGCGCTGGTGAACCCGAGCCCACCGAACAGGAGCACCGACAACGCCAGGGTCCAGAAGAAGAGGCGGTAGGCGAGCCCGCCGCCGAGTACGCCCCCTGCGATGCGCGCGTCGCGCTCGAGCACTCGGAATCCCGTTTCGACCACGCGATTGCGCGATCGCATGTCCTCGATCTGCCGAAGCCATTTGATGAGGCGTTCTCGCACGTCGGCGATGCTATTCCCGCGTATGCCCATCCGGGTACGGTTGGCGTGTGACACCACCCGTTCGACCAGCCCGCAGTCGCGTGTCGCCCGAGGCCGCCGCTGCACAGGCCCGCAGTTGGGGCAGTCGTCACTTCGCGGTGCCGCGCCGTTCGGGTGTGGCACTGGCACAGGCCTTCCTCGTGTCGGCGGTGGCGACGGTGCTCATCATTCGCTTTTACCTGTGGGCCACCGGCTACCCCCAGGTGGGTGGCGACGGCCTGCACGTGGCACACGTCTTGTGGGGTGGGTTGCTGATGATGGTGGGGGCGCTCGTCATGTTCCTGCGTCTGGGCCTGCCCGCCATGCGTCTGGGTGCGGTGCTGGTGGGCGTGGGCTTCGGGTTCTTCGTTGACGAGATCGGCAAGTTCGTCACGACCGACGTCAACTACTTCTTCCAGCCTGCTATCGCGATGATCTACGTCATCTTCGTGGTGGTGGCCATGGTGCTTGCCGTCGTGCGAAAGCGCATGCGGCTCGACCCGCGCACCGCCCTGGCAAACGCGCTGTCGCTGGCCGATGTGGCCATGAACGACCCTGCCGCGGTTGACCAGCGGCGTGAGGTGCTGCTGCTGCTCGAACACGCCGATCAGGACGACCCGCTGGTGCCGGTGCTTCGGGAGCGCGTGCAGGCTGCTGAGGATGCCGACGACCGAACCGCCAACCGCTGGCAGCAGTGGCGCATGGCCGCAGAAGATCGCTACTGCGACATCTCGCGCCGCCCGTGGTTCACGCGCGTGCTGGTGGCCGCCTTTGCCTTCATCGCCGTCGTCACGCTGGCTGCCGCCATGGTGTTTGCGGCCAATGCCGACCAGTTGGGTGTGGCCCAGTGGCTCCAGGTGGGTGGGTCGGTGGTTGCCGCCGTACTCATCATCATCGGCTTCACCCAGTACCGGGCGTCACGGGTACATGCATTTCAGTGGTTCGAGCGCGCCCTGCTGGTCAACCTGCTCATCACCGCCGTGTTCTCGTTCTACAACGCGCCGGGGTATGCCGTCATCGGCGTGTTCGTCGACATCATCCTGCTTGTGTGGGTGCGATTTGCCGCAGCCCGCGAGGCGAACATGGCGTACATGGGAATGGCGTAGGAGCCCGCGGGTACAGTCGCGGCCATGAATGGCATGAACGACCGCGATCTGGCCGCCGAAGAAGCCAGCCCCATCCTCGGTGAGCTCACGCCTCGGCAGCGCCGCCGGGCCTTCGCGCGCGTTGCAGTGCGCTCCGTCATCACCGTGGCGCTGCTGATCACCGCCTACGCCCTCATCGACCCCCGCGATCTGGCTGAGGGGAATCTGGGTGCACGCCTGGTGTTCGCGCTGGTGCTGTTCTTCGCCGTCCTCACCGCGCAGTTCTTCGCCATCATGCGCGACCCCACGCCCGAGATGCGCGCCGGCTCAGCCATGATCGTGGCCGTCACGTTGCTGGTGCTGATGTTCTCGATGACCTACGCGACGCTGGCGGCCACCAACCCCGACTGGTTCTCGCAGCCCCTCGACAAGTCATCGGCCATCTACTTCACGGTCACCATTCTGGGCACGGTCGGATTCGGCGACATCACCGCGGTCAGCGAATCGGCCCGATGGGTGGTGACGGCGCAGATGGTCCTCGACCTCACGCTGGTCGTCGCCCTCGGCCGGGTGCTCGTCACCGCTGCCCGTGCCGGGCGTGCGCGCCAGGCGCGTCGTGCGCCGGGAGCCGACCAGGCCCCGGAGCAGAACGACCCTACGAGCTGACGGAGTTCGACATCACCGAGGTGCTGGTGGGGCTGACTGCCCGCACGCGTACCTTGGCGCCGCGTGCGGCGGTGGTCTTCACAGTCCCGCGGGTGGTGGTGATGCGGCCCGCCATGCGGTTGTTCACGAACACCTGGTAGCCGGTCGCGCCCGCAGCCTTGGTGATGCGCACGGTGATGCGGCCTGTGGAGCGTGTGACTGAGATCAGGCGCGGTGCTGCCAGCACATCGCGCTGCCCCACGCGGCCGGGCCGCCTGTTCGTGGG
>CAIPNN010000219.1 GCA_903866425.1 uncultured Actinomycetes bacterium | reverse complement strand
CCGGTCATCAACGCCGAGGCCGTGCGCCGGGCCATCATCATCGGGCACGCGCTGGGCTGCGAGATCGCGCCGCGGTCGATCTTCCACCGCAAGAATTACTTCTACCCCGACCTGCCCAAGGCGTACCAGATCAGTCAGTTCGACATCCCCATTTGCGGCCGGGGCGAGTTCGTCGCAATCCGCGAGGACGGGTCGGAACTGGTGGTGGGCATCACGCGCGCGCATCTCGAGGAGGACGCCGCCAAGCTCACGCACGCCGGCGGTCGCCGCGCCGGGGCCACCGACTCCGTTGTCGACTTCAACCGCGGCGGCACCCCGCTGGTCGAGATCGTCACCGAGCCCGATCTGCGCTCCGCATCTGATGCCGCCACGTTCCTGCGCCAACTGCGTCAGACGCTGCTGTTCCTCGGCGTGAGTGATGTGAGCATGGAAGAGGGCTCCATGCGGGCCGACGCCAACGTGTCGGTGCGCCCGGTGGGGTCGCAGACGCTGGGCGTGAAGACCGAGCTCAAGAACATGAACTCGTTCCGGTTCCTCGAGCGCGGCATCGAGGCCGAGATCGCCCGCCAGAAGGAGATCATCGCCTCGGGCGGTCAGGTCACGCAGGAGACGGTGCATTACGAGCCCGAGACCGGGCACATCACATCGCTGCGCTCCAAGGAGGAGTCGCACGACTACCGCTACTTCCCTGAGCCCGACCTGGTACCGGTGGCACCTGACCCGGCGTGGGTTGACGAACTCCAGGCAGGTCTGCCGGAGTTGCCCATTCCGCTCCGCCGCCGCCTTGTGGACGAGATGGGGCTTTCGGCCGAGGACGCCGAGGTCATCACCGAATCGCCCGCCCTGGTGGCGTACTACATGGAGGCAGCTGGCCAGGCAGACCCCAAGGCGTGCGCCAACTGGATCCGTGGCGAGTTGCGTGCGCAGCTGCGCGACTCGGGCCAGGAGCCGTGGGAGTCAAACGTGACGCCCGCGCATATCGCCGAACTGGTGGGCCTCCTCGAGGCCAACACCGTGTCGGTGCCGGCGGCAAAGGAAGTGCTCGCAGGGGTCATCGCGACGGGCGACTCACCGGCTGCGGTGGTGGAGGCCAAGGGCCTTGGGCAGATCAGCGACGAGGGCGAACTCGCCGCGATCATCAAGGGCATCGTTGACGCCAATCCCGAGCAGGCGCAGCAGCTGCGCGAGGGCAAGGACAAGGTCATCGGGTTCTTCGTGGGGCAGGCGATGAAGCAGACCGGAGGGCGTGCTGACCCTCAGGCCGTGCAGCGCCTCGTCCGCGACGCGGTACTCGGGTAGTCTCCCGCGCCGTGAACGAACACACACTCTCCGTCCTCGTGGAGAACAAGCCCGGCGTGCTCTCGCGCGTGGCCGGCATGTTCACCCGACGCGGCTACAACATCGACTCCCTTGCGGTGAGTCCCACTGAGCACGATGACCGGTCGCGTATGACCATCACCGTGGACGCCTCGCGCTTCCCCGTGGAGCAGATCACCAAGCAGCTCGACAAGCTGATCAACGTGATCAAGGTGCGCGATCTCGATCCCGAGAACATGGTCTCGCGCGAGTTGGGCCTGTTCAAGGTGCACACCAACGAGACCACCCGCGCGGAGATTCTGGCGCTCATCGAGATCTTCGAGGGGAAGATCGTCGACGTGACGAGCGACTCAATGATCATCATGGCCACCGGCACCACCGCCGAGCTCGAGAACCTCGAAGAGCTGCTGCGGAACAACGGCCTGGTCGAGATGGTTCGAACCGGCGTCGTGGCCCTTGGCTGCGGCAACAAGACCACCTAGGCGAAGAAAGCATCACATGACGACTGACGCGATCCAGATGATCTACGACGACGGGGCCGACCTCAGCCTGCTCGATGGCAAGACCGTTGCCATCATCGGCTACGGCAGCCAGGGCCACGCCCACGCGCTCAACCTCAAGGAGTCGGGCGTGAACGTGGTTGTGGGCCTGCGCCCCGACTCGCAGAGCGCAGCGAAGGCCAAGGCCGACGGCCTTGAGGTGCTCTCGCCCGCGGAGGCCGCCAAGAAGGGCGACCTCGTCATGCTGCTCGTGCCCGACGAGATCATGGGTGACGTCTACACGGCCGACATCGAGGCCGGTCTCGAGCCGGGCAACATGCTGCTTTTCGCCCACGGCTTCGCCGTGCACTTCGGCACGGTCACGCCGCCCGCCGGCGTTGACGTGGCCATGGCGGCGCCCAAGGGCCCGGGCCACCTCGTGCGTCGTCAGTACACCGAGGGCAAGGGTGTCCCCGGCCTCATGGCGGTCGAGGTTGACGCCACCGGCAATGCCGAGGGGCTCATCCGCGCCTACATCAAGGGCATCGGCTGCACCCGCGCGGGCGTCATCCCGACGACGTTCCGCGATGAGTGTGAGTCGGATCTGTTCGGCGAGCAGGTCGTGCTGTGCGGAGGGCTCACCGAGCTGGTCCGTGCAGGCTTCGACACCCTCACGGAAGCTGGCTACCCGCCGGAACTCGCGTACTTCGAGTGCCTTCACGAGGTCAAGCTCATCGTCGACCTGATGTACGAGAAGGGCATCGCCGGTATGCGGTACTCCATCTCCAACACCGCTGAGTACGGCGACCTG
>CAIPNN010000218.1 GCA_903866425.1 uncultured Actinomycetes bacterium | reverse complement strand
GTCGAGGCCGCGCTCACCGCCCTCAAGACGGCGCGTGGTGCCGCAAGCGACGTCGACCTCGACGCCGACGACCTGCGCGGCCTCACTGACACCTTCAAGGCGATCTTCCAGGAACATCACGGCGACGCCTTCCCCCAGGATGCCCGTAGGCAACTCGATGGCGCCGTGCGCGCCGTGTTCGAGTCGTGGGAGAACCGTCGTGCGTACGACTACCGACGCCTGCACGGCATCCCGCACGACCTTGGGACGGCCGTCAACGTTCAGCGCATGGTGTTTGGCAATACCGGTGAGCGCTCCGGCACCGGCGTCGCGTTCACCCGCGACAACGCCACGGGCGAGAGCGGACGCCCCTTCGGCGACTTTCTCATGAACGCACAGGGCGAAGACGTGGTGGCGGGCATCCGCACGCCACGGCCGCTCGAGGAACTGGCGGGCGTGCTGCCCGATGCCTTTGCTGAGTTGATGGACACCATGGGCCTGCTGGAGCGCACGTACCGCGACATGCAGGACGTCGAGTTCACCATCGAGGACGGTCGCCTCTACATGCTGCAGACGCGTAACGGCAAGCGCGGCGCACTGGCCCGGGTGCGCATCGCCGTTGACATGGTGGACGAAGGCCTTGTGACCGAAGAGGAGGCCCTTCGCAACCTCATCGATCCCGCGTCGGTGCCGCAACTGCTGCTGCCCCAGCTCGACCGGGTGGGCGCCAAGATGGCCGGCCTCGACCCGCTGGCCACCGGGGTGAATGCGTCGCCGGGGGCCGCCACGGGCAAGATCGTGCTGACCGCCGATGAGGCGGAGCGGCAGGGCGAGGCCGGGGAGGCGGTCATCCTCGTGCGCGACGAAACGACGCCGGACGATCTGCACGGCATGATCGCCGCCAAGGGCATCATGACCGCGCGTGGGGGCAAGACGAGTCATGCCGCGGTCGTTGCCGTTGGTATGGGTCGGCCTGCGGTGTGCGGCGTTGACGCCCTGCAGATCGATGGTGACACCGTCACCATCGGCGCCGCGACGCTGCAGGCGGGCGACATCATCACGATCGACGGTACGAGTGGACAGGTATTCGCCGGCGCGGCCCCGGTGACCAGCCCTGATCCCTTCAACCCGTATCTCGTGCGCGTACTCGAGTGGGCCGACCGCGCACGGGTGCTCGCGGTGCGTACCAACGCCGACACGCCGGAGGATGCGCGTCGCGCACGCGAGTTCGGTGCCGAGGGCATTGGTCTGTGCCGCACCGAGCACATGTTCTTCGCATCGGAGCGCGTACCGATCGTGCAGTCGATGATCCTGAGTGATGACGACGCGCAGCGGGCCCGCCTGCTCGCGGTGCTCCGTCCATTCCAGGTTGACGACTTCACGGGCATCTTCCGTGAGATGCGTGGCCTGCCGGTCACCATCCGGCTGCTCGACCCGCCCCTTCATGAGTTCCTGCCCGGGTTGCTGGAGCTGACGCTGCAGAAGGCCGAGAACGATCGCACCGGGGTGCGGAACCCCGAGCTCGACGCGCAGTTGGCCCGCGTGGTGGCGCTGCACGAGGAGAACCCCATGCTGGGCACGAGGGGTGTGCGCCTGGGCCTGGAGTTCCCCGAGATCATCCGCATGCAGGCGGGCGCCATCATGGAGGCCGCCGTTGCGGTGCGCGACGAGACGGGTGATCCACCGCTGGTCGAGATCATGATCCCGTTGGTCGCTTTCTCACAAGAACTGCGCCGCGCCCGTGAGATCGTGGTGGCCGAGGTGGAGCAGGTGCTGGCCATGAGCGAGGGAGCCCGCATCGAATATCGGGTGGGCACGATGGTCGAGCTGCCCCGGGCTGCTCTGACCTCGGGCGAGATCGCGGCCGAGGCCGAATTCTTCTCGTTCGGCACCAACGACCTCACGCAGACCACACTTGGTTTCTCCCGCGATGACGCCGAGAAGGGATTTCTCGGTACCTACCTGCGGCAGAACCTGCTCGCGTCGAATCCCTTCGAGACCCTCGATATCGATGGTGTGGGACGTCTCATCCGCATTGCCGCCGAGGGCGCGCGCCCTGTACGCCCCGACATCAAGCTCGGCATCTGCGGCGAGCACGGGGGAGATCCGGCCTCCATCGGCTTCTGCCACGACGTGGGCCTGCACTATGTGTCGTGCTCACCATTCCGCGTGCAGGTGGCACGCATCGCCGCCGGGCAGGCCGCGTTGCGGGGTCCGCACGGAGGCAGTGCAGCCGCCTGATCGCAGCACGCGAGCGGGTGTAGGATCGCCTCTCGCGTCACGACCCCGGAGGATCCGCCATCGCCACTGAGGAGCGATACCGCCTCGGCAGCCTGGGCGACCTGGTCGAGCTCATCGTCGACGGGTGGCAGGTGGACCGACTGCACTACGCCGACGACTCCGCGCTCGACGAGTCGCACGACGCCGTGCCCGCGGCGTTCATCGAACTGGTGCGCGCCGATCAGGGGCGCTACGGCATCTACATCCCCGACGACGGCAAGGCGTTCTCGCACCGCGCGCTCATCTCGCTGTTCCGTGAGTGCCCCCACATCTGGAAGCACCGCTCGGCAGAGCGAATCCACCAGATGGCGCAGGATGTGCCGATGGCCACCCCGCACCAAGCCGACGAATGGGGCGAGGTGGTCGAGCCATTCCCGGGGGCCATCATCTTCAGCCCCGGGACGCTGCGTGGAGTTGTGGCGATCGACCAGACCGACTCGGTCGGAGACGTGACGGTGTCACTCACCGTGCTCGAGCGTTACTCCGATGGCGCGCGCCTGCGGTTCATGGTGCAGTCGGGGGAGGCCCGCAAGCGGAAGCACATGAATCTCGTCGGTGTGCAGGTCACCGACGATCATGGGCGCAGCTACCGCACCGCCGTCATCGAGATGAGCCACGACGGCAGCCGGCTGGAGGGGGCACTCGCGCTCGCCCCCGCCATTCCACGCGACGTTGCTGATCTCACCATCACGGTTGCGGCGGTGGGCGACCACAAGAAGCCCGCCGATGCCGCGGAGGGGCCCTGGTCGTTCCCGGTGCAGGTGTCGGCCCCCGTGAACCTGCCCGCCTGACGTGAGGGAGCCGCCGCTCGACCCCCGCGCGGCGCGGGCGGAAGACGCCACACGTGACGTGCCGGAAGACCCATGCCCGCTTCGCACGGCCTTTCAGCGTGACCGCGACCGCATCATCCACACCAAGGCATTCCGGCGGCTGAAGCACAAGACGCAGGTGTTCATCTCCCCCGAGGGCGACCACTACCGCACGCGCCTCACGCACACGCTTGAGGTGTCGGCCATCGGACGCACTGTGGCGCGCGCGATGGGCCTGAACGAGGATCTCGTGGAGGCCATCACCATGGGCCACGATCTCGGTCACGCGCCGTTCGGCCATGCGGGTGAGCATGCACTTGACGACATGCTGCGCGAGGGCCACGGTCGCCGCTTTCATCACAACGAGCAGAGCGTTCGGGTGGTCGAGGTGCTCGAGCGTGACGGGCGGGGACTCAACCTCACGCAGCAGGTGCGCGACGGCATCAGGCATCACACCGGTTCCGACATGCCCGCCACGATGGAAGGGCAGATCGTCCGTCTGGTCGACCGCATTGCCTATGTCAATCACGACATCGACGACGCCATCCGGGCGGGCATCATCACCGACGCCGACCTGCCGGCGCCCGAGATTGCGGTGCTGGGTGCCACCACGTCGGAGCGCATCACCACGCTGGTCACCGACATCGTCACCGCAACCGGCGATGGCACGGTCATCGTCCAGAGCGACGAGGTGGGGGAGGCCTTCCGCGCACTGCGCGCCTACATGTTCGCCGAGGTCTATCTCGGGTCGCCGGCATCGGACGAGTCAGCGCGCGCGCGATACGTCGTGGCGTCCCTCTTCCAGAAATACCTCGACGACCCGTCCCTCCTGCCGCCCGATGGCGACCCCGACCCGGTCACGCGCGCAACCGACTTTGTCTCCGGAATGACTGATCGCTACGCGCTCCGCGCGTACCGCGATCTGTTCATCCCCCATGAGGGGCCGCTCTGATGCCGCGCATCGATGACGCGAGCATCGACGAGGTACGCCGTTCCGCCGATCTGGTTGAGCTGGTGCGCGGGCAGGTGCAGCTGACGCGGCGTGGAGGTCGGTGGTGGGGTCGGTGCCCGTTCCATGAAGAGCGCACGCCGTCGTTCTGTCTCATCCCGCCCGAGAACCGCACCTACTACTGCTACGGCTGCGGGGCCACGGGAGACGCCTTCACCTGGATGCAGGAGCGGGAAGGCGCGGGCTCGTTCATGGAGGCCATTGAGCAGATGGCCGACCGCTTCGGCGTGGAGCTCAAGTACGAGCAGTCGTCGCCCGAGGAAGAGCGCCGCCGCCAGCAGAACGAGCGCGTGCGCGAGTTGCTGGAGCGCGCCTGCGGCTTCTACGAGGCTTCACTCTGGAAGTCGCCCGAGGCGGAGCCCGCCCGCGAGTATCTGCTGGGCCGCGGATTTCCCGAGGAACTCATCCGCACCTTTCGCGTCGGGTGGGCCCCGGCGTCCGGCACGGCCCTCTCGGGGCGCGCGATTCAGGAGGGCTTCTCGCGCGAGCAGCTGAGCCAGGCAGGCCTCGCCCGCCTGCGGGGCGGCAGCGCGGAGGATTTCTTCCGCGGTCGCATCACGTTCCCCATCAGCGATGCTCGTGGCAGGGTGCAGGGGTTCGGCGCCCGCACCATGGACCCGAACGAGCGGGCGAAGTACGTCAACAGCCAGGAGGGCGACCGCTTTCACAAGCGCGAACTGCTCTTCGGGCTCGACCTCGCGCGCCAGTGGGCCGCCAAGGCGGGCTACGCCGTGGTGAGCGAGGGCTACACCGACGTGATGGCCCTCCGCATGGCGGGCATCGAGGGCGGGGTGGCGTGCATGGGCACCGCGCTGACGCCCACGCAGTTGCGCCTTCTGGCCCGGGTGGTGTCCGAAGTGCGGCTGTGCTTCGACGGCGATAAGGCGGGAGAAGAAGCCGCCCGCCGTACCATCGATGCCGCGAAGGGCATTCCCGTGCGCCTCGCCGTGGTGGCGCTCCCGCCTGGAGCCGACCCCGGCGAGCTCGCAGGCACGCCTGGAGGCCTGGGCGTACTCGCGCAGTCGGTGAGTGATGCCGACCCGCTCATTCCCTGGCTTGTCGATCGCCGCGTCGCGCGCGCGGGCGAGAGCCCGGCCGAGCGCGAGCGGGCGCTCGGCGACCTCGCGGGCCTTCTCGAGGGTGTGCCCGAATCAGCCGACAAGGATGAGGCCATCAGGCGCGTCACCGCCCTGGGCGTGTCGCCGGCGCTGCTTGAGCAGTTCGTACGGCGCGTCAGCGCCGGCGGAGGGCCACGCGTGCGGTCAACCCCGGTGGGTGATCAGCAGGGCGCCCCGCCATCGCTCGACGAGCAGCGCGAGCGCCATTTGCTCGCCCTCGCCCTCGCCGTGCCGGACGAGGGGCGACCGCTCCTTGCGGGCATGCAGGAAGATCATCTCGGCACTGCCGCCCATCGGCAGGCCCGTGCGCTCATCATCGAAGGCACCGACAACTGGCCTCCCGAACTTGCCGGGCTGCACGCTGCGCTCGCCGCGCAGGCGGCTGACGGCGGCACCGAGGCGGAGCTCAGGGACGCCTACTACCGGGTTGAGAAGCGTGCGCTTGAGTCGGCCATGACCGCAGCGCGGGCGGCGGGAGATGACACCGAGTATCTGCGCCTGCAGGCGACGGTCAAGCG
>CAIPNN010000217.1 GCA_903866425.1 uncultured Actinomycetes bacterium | reverse complement strand
TCGACCTGATGTACGAGAAGGGCATCGCCGGTATGCGGTACTCCATCTCCAACACCGCTGAGTACGGCGACCTGACGCGCGGCAAGCGCATCATCACCGACGACACCCGCGCCGAGATGAAGAAGATCCTCGCCGAGATCCAGAGCGGTCAGTTCGCCGAGGAGTGGATCGCCGAGTACAAGGCCGGCCTTCCCAACTTCAACGCCACGGCAGAGGCCCAGGCAAATCACCCCATCGAGGTCACCGGCAAGAAGCTGCGCGGCATGATGGACTGGATCGACACCGAGTTCTAGGTGGCAGACCGACCCAGAATCCTCGTCACAGAGAAGATCGCCGCCGGCGGCATTGAGGTTCTCCAGCAGGTTGGGGACGTCGATGTCGAGCTGGAGTGGTCCAAGGACGAGCTCGCACAGAACATCGCCCCGTATGACGCTCTGGTGGTGCGCAGCGCCACCAAGGTGTCCGCCGACCTCATCGCCGTGGCCGAGAACCTGCGGGTTGTCGGCCGTGCGGGTACGGGTGTCGACAACGTCGACGTGCCCGCCGCAACCGAACGGGGCATCGTGGTGGTCAACGCCGCGGGTTCCAACGCGGTCTCGGCCGCCGAGCACGCCATTGCGCTCATGCTCGCCCAGGCCCGCAACATCCCTCAGGCGCATGGCGCGCTGGTGGAGGGGCGCTGGGAGCGTGCGAAGTTCGGTGGCATCGAGGTGACCGACAAGACCCTCGGCGTGGTGGGCTTCGGCAACATCGGGCAGTTGGTGGCCGAGCGCGCACTTGGGCTGTCGATGCGCGTGGTGGCATACGACCCCTTCGTCGCCGACGCCCGTTACCGCGAGATGGGGGTTGAGAAGGCCGAGAGCCTCGATGAGATCTACGCCGCGGCGGACTTCATCACCCTTCACATGGCGTCGACGCCTGAGACCAAGGGCTTCATGAACGCCGAGGCGTTCGCGAAGATGAAGGACGGCGTGCGCATCATCAACGACGCGCGCGGCGACCTCATCGTGGAAGCCGACCTGGTCGCGGCCATCGAAAGCGGCAAGGTCGCGGGTGCGGCCATCGATGTGTTTCCGGAGGAGCCCGCCACCGAGAGCCCCTACTTCGGCGTGAACGGCATCATCGTCACTCCGCATCTGGGCGCGTCGACCGGCGAGGCGCAGGAGCGCGCCGGAATCGCCTGCGCACAGCAGGTTGCCGCCGCGCTCACCGGCGGCGTGGTCACCAGCGCCGTGAACATCCCGGTTGTGTCGTCAGAGACCATGTCGCAGATCGGGCCGTACCTGCCGCTTGCGCGGCACCTTGGGCGCCTTGCCGCGTGCATGGCGGGGGGCATCAACGATCGCATTGAGGTGACGTGCGAGGGCACGATCGCCGAGTACGACACACGCCTCCTCGTGACCGCCGTCCTGGCCGGTGCCCTTGCGGGGCAGACGGTCGAGGTGGTCAACATGGTGAATGCGCAGGACCGTGCGCGCGAGCGGGGTATCGAGTGGAGCGAGTCCACGTCGAGCGTCGCCAGCGATTACACGAGCCGCGTCAAGGTGAGCATCGGTGACATCTCCGTCGCCGGAACGACGGTGGGGCAGACCGACCGTCCGCGCCTTGTCGAGGTGCTCGGGCTTCCCATCGAGATGGAACTTGCCACGCACGTGGGAATTCTCCAGTACAAGGACGAGCCCGGGAAGATCGGCCTCGTGGGCACCACGATGGCCGGCGAGGGCATCAACATCGCCTCGATGTCCGTGGGACGTACCCTCGAAGGCCGCGCCACCATGGGCGTGACGGTGGATACCCCGGTGCCGCAGGCAGCGCAGGAACACATCGCGCAGGGATGTCACGCGTCGGTCTGGTTCGTCACGCTGGACATGTAGATGGGGCACGGGCATTGCCCGTGCCCCCGCATGGCGCTATCTTGCGCCGTGATGAGCGCCACCGCGAACATAAACCTCCTGGCCATTCGCGGCACGCTGGGCGCCCTTCTGCTCCTTCCCCGTTAGGGGAAGCGAACCGACACCCACGCCGGGATGTGCCCGGTAACCGGATCAGTCCACACGAGCCAGGAGGAAGCCCCCGTGCCGGCCGACGATGCCAGCCGTGACGACGCCAAGCGCGTCAAGTTCTTCGATACGACCCTTCGCGATGGGGAGCAGTCCCCGCGCATTCACCTGAACCTGAGGGA
>CAIPNN010000216.1 GCA_903866425.1 uncultured Actinomycetes bacterium | reverse complement strand
TCATCTTCATCGGCGGCATGTTCGTGATCGAGGCGCTGTCGGTGCTCATTCAGGTGATCGTGTTCAAGCGCACCCGCCGCCGCGTGTTCCTCATGGCCCCGGTGCACCATCACTTCGAGATGGCCGGGTGGAGTGAGACCAAGATCATCGTGCGGTTCTGGCTGGTGGCGCTGATGTTCGCGGGCATCGGCTTCACGCTGTTCTTCCGCACCCTGCCCACGTGACCGGGCTCCCCGCTCCCGGGCGCGCCCTGGTGGTGGGGTTGGCGCGGTCGGGCCGTGCCGCTGCGCTGCTGCTTGCGCGCGAGGGGTGGAGCGTGGTGGCCGTTGACCGCGCCGAGGTCGACGCGCCCGAGTTGATCGCCGCCGGGGTCGAGGTGCGTTCGCCGTCTGACGAACCGGTGCCGGCCGATGTGGTGGTGCGAAGCCCTGGCGTGCCGCGTGAGGCGCCGCCCCTGGCCGCCGCGTACGCCGCGGGCACGCCGGTGTGGAGCGAGATCGAGCTGGCATCGCGCGTGCTGCCCAACCCACTCATGGGCATCACGGGCACCAACGGCAAGACCACCACCACCGAACTGCTCGCGCACCTGCTGCGTGCCGGTGGCCTGGAGGCCGTGGCCTGTGGCAATCAGGGCACGCCGCTCAGCGGGCTGGCGGGAGAGGTGGGTCCCGACGCCTGGTTGGTGGTGGAGTGCTCGTCGTTCCAGTTGGAAGACGTCCCCACGTTCCGTCCGCGCGCCGCGGTGCTGTTGAACATCACGCCCGACCACCTGGACCGGTACCCCGACATGGCGGCCTATGCCGCTGCCAAGCGCAACCTCTTCGCCAATCAGCAGCCCGGCGACCTGGCAATCCTCCCCACTGGTGATGCCTCGCCCGGGGCCGCGCCCGCCCGCAGGATCGCGGCGGAGGGCGCGCCGGGCCCAGAGGCGGTGGCCTGGGCTGAGGGCGGCCTGCACGTCGCGGGCCTCGGGCTGGTGGCTGCATGGGACGACATCCCTCTGCGTGGTGGGCATAACCGCGAGAACGTGATGGCCGCTGCGGCGATGGCCGCGCATGCCGGTCTCGATGCCGCCCACATCGCCGCAGGCCTGGCCTCATTTCCCGGCGTGCCGCACCGGCTTGAGGTGGTGGGTGTCGCCAATGGCGTCACCTTCGTGAACGACTCCAAGGCCACCAACCCGGCCGCGGCCATCGCGGCGCTCGACGCGTATCCCGAGCGGGTGATCCTCATCGCCGGTGGAAGCAGCAAGGGCACGCCATTTGACGGGTTTGCCGCCGCCGCACAACGCGGGGTGAAGGCTGCGCATCTCATCGGCCAGACGGCGCCCGAAATTGCCGCTGCACTGGGCGATGTGGGCCTGACATCGGTGTCACACCCGGGGCTCCAATCAGCGGTGCAGGCGGCATTTGCAGGCGCCGAATCGGGTGATGTGGTGCTGTTGGCGCCGGCGTGCGCGTCATTCGACCAGTTCAGGTCGTATGAGCACCGTGGAGACGTGTTCCGCGAATGCGCACGGGAGTGCGGCGCAAGGTAGGAAATCGGGGCCTGGGCGGCGAAATCATCCCCGTGCCAAACCCGTCAGCCCGTCGAAGCAACGACATCGCCCCCGAGGCGGTGCTCACGGTCGCCCTCCTCATGCTCATCTGCATCGGCGTGGTGATGGTGTATTCGGCGTCAAGTGCGACCGCGCTGCTGAAGGACGCCAGCCCGCAGGGGCTGCTCATCCGGCAGGGTATTTACGCGCTCATCGGTCTCGTGGTGTTCGCGGCCTGTGCGCGGTTCAGGCCCTCGCGTCTGTTGTCGTGGGGCAAGCCCGCCGTGATGCTGAGCTTCGGTCTGCTGGTGCTCGTGATGATCCCGGGCATCGGGATCATGGTGAATGGATCGCGGCGCTGGCTCGGCGCGGGGTCGGTGCAGGTGCAGCCCGCCGAGTTCGCCAAGCTGGCCATCATCCTGTGGCTCACCGCGTATCTCTGCAAGCACGCCGGGCGCCTCGACGACATGAAGGTGCTGCGCCTGCCGCTCGTGCTCGTCGCCGCCATGGCCGCTCTCATCATTCTGGAGCCCGACCTCGGCACGGCGATCGTGCTCGTGGGCGTGGCCGTTGCGATGTTTGCGATTGCCGGCACCCCGATGCGTCTGCTGGGCCTCATTACGGCTGGTTCGCTCGTGGCGGGAGCAATCGGGATCGCCGCCGAGCCGTATCGCCGCTCGCGCCTGTTTGCGTTCATGGACCCATGGGCCGATCCGCAGGGCGCCGGGTTTCAGATCGTGCAGAGCAAGCTTGCCATCGGGTCGGGTGGCGTGGGCGGCACCGGGCTCGGCAATGGCATGCAGAAGGTCTTCTACCTGCCCGAGGCGCACACGGACATGATCATGGCCACCGTGGGCGAGGAGCTTGGGCTCATCGGAATCTTTGGCGTCATCGCCCTCATCGGCGCCCTCGTCTGGAGCGGCTACCGTATCGCTCAGGCGGCCCCCGACAGCCGTCAGCGACTGCTGGCCGGCGGCCTCACAACGCTCATCGGGCTGCAGTCGATCGTCAATCTGGGTGCGGTGCTCGGCATGCTTCCCGTGACCGGGGTGCCGCTCCCGTTCATGAGTTACGGGGGGAGTAGCCTCGTCGTCTTCGCCGCAGCATCCGGGATCCTCGTCGGCATCGGCAGGCGGGCACGTGCCAAGCGGGTCAGGAATCTCAGCGTCGTCGAGGGGGGCAATGGCACTTCGCGTGGTGATCGCGGCGGGCGGAACCGCCGGGCACATCATGCCGGCGCTCGCGCTGGCTGAGGAGCTCCGCTCCCGAGGCCATGATGTGAGCTTCGTCGGCGTTGGTGGCCGCGCGGGTTCAGGCATCCCCGAGCAGTACGGCTACCCCGAAGACCACGTGCCGCTGCGCGGGTTCGACCGACGCCTGTCGCTGCGCAACTTCCGCACCGCGCTGCAGGCCGCGCTCGCTGTGCCGCGCATGATGAAGGTGCTGCGCCACCGCCACGCCGACGTGGTGGTGGGGGGCGGTGGCTACATGGCGGGTCCGGCGGCCATCGCAGGCCGCCTCACGCGTCGGCGCGTGGTGCTGACGGAGGCCGACTCGCGCTTTGGTCTTGCCAACCGCCTCGCCGCACCATTTGCCAAGCGGGTTGCGCTGGCGTTCCCCATTGCCGGACGCACCAGCCGCAAGTACGTGGTGACAGGCCGTCCGGTGGGGCGGGCGGTGCGCGATGCCAACCGTGCCGATGGGCGCCGCCGCCTGGGCCTTGCCCCGACGGGCGTCTGCGTGCTGGTCGCCGGGGGCAGCCAGGGCGCGCAGTCGATCAACGACGCCGTGCTCGGCGCCTTCTGCCCCAGCCCGCCATTTGAGGTGGTGCACGTGGCAGGGGCGCGCAATGAGGCCGATGTGCGTGAACGCGCTGCCGATGCCGGTGGCGGCCCGCGGTACCACGTGTACGGGTTCCTCGACGACTATCCCGCAGCGGTTGCGGCAGCCGATCTGGTGATCTCGCGCTCGGGTGGGTCGGTATTCGAACTCGCGGCTATCGGCCGCCCGTCCATCCTCATTCCGTACCCGCACGCCACCGCCGACCACCAGACCGGCAACGCGCAGTGGCTGGCCGATGCCGGTGCCGCCATCCTGCTGCCCGATTCCGAGTGCACCGCCGATCGCCTGAAGGAGATCGTTGGCGCGCTGCTGGTTGACCGCCACCGCCTTGAGGCCATGGGTGAGGCTGCACGCCATGCTGCGCGCCCCGATGCCGCTGAGCGCATCGCCGACCTGGTGCAGCAGGTGGCTCGCAGGTGAGTGTGCGCACCATTCATCTGGTCGGTGCTGGTGGCGCTGGCATGAGCGCACTTGGCCTGCTTGCGCTGAGGCAGGGCTGGGCGGTGTCGGGCACTGACCGCGAGGAGGGCCCGGCGCTGCTGGCGCTGCGCGCGGCGGGTGCCGACGTGCAGGCGGGCCACTCGGCCGATTCCATTCCGGATGGCGTTGACGTGATGGTGGTGTCCACCGCCATTCCCGACACCAACCCCGAGGTGGTGGCCGCCCACGAGCGCGGCATCGACGTCATTCACCGATCCGATCTGCTGGCGCTGCTCATGCAGGGGCACCGCGGTCTTGCCGTTGCCGGTGCCCACGGCAAGAGCACCACCACGGCGATGCTGTCGCTGGCACTTGACCACGCCACCCTCTGCGTGGGTGCCGAGATTCCGTGGGGCGATGGCACAGGTGCGGCCTGGGGCGAGGGGCCATGGTTCTGCGCCGAGGCCGACGAGAGCGACCGGTCGCTGCTGCGCCTTCCGGTGCAGGCCGCCATTCTGCTCAACGTCGACCATGACCACCACTCCACCTACGCGTCCATTGAGGATGTCGAGGCCGTGTTTGCCGAGTTCATTGCCGGCCTGCCCGCAGATGGGCTGCTGGTGGCCGGCCCTGACGAACGTGCATGGCGGCTGGCGGCCGATGCCCCTTGCCCGGTCCGCCTGCTGGGCGACACCGCGAGCGCGTGGGGCAGGGTGGATGGCGACGATCTTGTGCTGGCCGACGGATCGCGCGTGACACTTGCGCTTGCCGCTCCCGGCGCGCACAACCGGGCCAACGCGGCATGTGCCATCGCGCTTGCCGACTGGTGCGGGGTATCGCCCGCAGAGGCCGCGGTGCGCATCGCACCATTCGCCGGCGTGGGCCGCCGTTTTGAGCACAAGGGTGAGGCCGCCGGCGTGCGCGTGGTGGACGACTACGCGCACCATCCGGTTGAGGTGGCGGCCACGCTCACCGCTGCACGCGGCATTCACCCCGGCCGTGTGGTGGCGGTGTTCCAGCCGCACCTGTTCTCGCGCACCCGTGCACTTGCCACCGAGTTCGGGCAGGCGCTGTCATTGGCAGACGTGGTGGTGGTCACCGACATCTACGCGGCGCGAGAAGAGCCCGACCCCGGGGTGGACGGCGCCATGGTGCTGCAATCGGTGAAGGGTCCGGCCGAGGTGATGTACGTGCCGCTCCTTGCCGACGTGCAGGCGGGCCACTCGGCCGATTCCATTCCGGATGGCGTTGACGTGATGG
>CAIPNN010000215.1 GCA_903866425.1 uncultured Actinomycetes bacterium | reverse complement strand
GCAGCTTGCGCTCGGTGCGGTTGATCTTGTTGAGCTTCTCCACCACGTGCACGGGCATGCGGATGGTGCGGCCCTTGTCCGCGATGGCACGGGCCACAGCCTGGCGGATCCACCAGGTGGCGTACGTCGAGAACTTGTAGCCCTTGCGGTAGTCGAACTTCTCGGCGGCACGCACCAGACCCAGCGTGCCCTCCTGAATCAGGTCGAGGAAGGCCAGGCCCTGGTTGCGGTAGTTCTTGGCGATCGACACGACGAGACGCAGGTTGCTCTCGACCATCTTCTGCTTGGCCTGAAGGTCGCCCATCTCGATGAGCTTGGCGAGCTCCACTTCCTGCTTGGCCGTGAGCAGCGGGATGCGGCCGATGTCGCGAAGGAAGAGCTGCAGGAGGTCGGTGGTGCTCTCGGCCTTGGCGGCAACGCGACGCGGGCGCTCGGCCTCTTCGGCCAGCTGCGCGCGACGCTCCTGGGCCTCGGCCTCCTCGAGGAGCTCAATGCCGAGCTCGTCGATGTGCGCGTACAGACCCTCGGCGTGCTCCTGCACCAGGTCAATGCCCTCAAGCGCAGCCGCGACTTCCTCGATGCCGAGGAAACCCTGCTCCTGGCCTCGCTGCAGGACGACCTGCATCTCCTCGTTGGCCACGATTTCCTTGAGCGTCATTTTCGTCCCGTCTCCCCTCGGCCCGGTCTCACCGGACCCCTCGATACGACATTCCGCCGACGGCGAATGCCTGTGCGCTTTCCTGCTGTGTCCGATCCGTGCTCACCCCGCGCGGTGCAGGGGATCCAACGTCGGCCGGTCGGAGCCGGCCCATTACTGATCGGCACTCTCCCAACCCGCCCTTATGGACCGGTTAAGGGGTTCTCGGCTGAGCGTAAACTTCCTCTCGCCCAAAAGGAGGCGACAACGGGCGTTTCGTGCCCATTCGTGACGCCTCAGCCCTTCTTCGCCGCCTTCTGTGCGCGTGCGATGCGGGCCAGCAATCCGGTGGCAGTCTTGCCGAGACTCGTCGCGGGGTCAATGGCAGCCGTCCGCTCCCACGCGGCGATAGAGCCGTTGCCGTCGCGAAGGTAGGCGTCGACCCAGCCCCGGTTGAACCACGCCACCTGACTGTTGGGGTACTCCGACGTGAACACGGCGAGCTTCTGCCCAGCGGCCTGCAGCCCGGCATCGCTGCGCGATCCATCGACGAGGGCGAGTCCGATCTTCGCCTCAAGCGAGTTGGGGTCGGCGGCAAGGGCTTTGTTGTAGGCCGCCGCCGCCGCGTCGGGGTCGCCGGCCCGCTGGTACGCGGCGCCCATCTTGACCAGAAGTGAAGGGTCGTTGCCGGCCATCGCGGCGTAGCGGGCGGCCTGCTGCGCAGCGGGCAGACCTGCGATGGCGCGCGGTGCGGCTGTGGCGGTGATCAGGGCCAGGGGGGGAAGCGACGAGGTCCCGCCGGTCAACTCCTGCCCGGGGGGCACCACAACTCCCACGACGATCGGCTGCGCCTTGTCCACCGCGCTGCCGTCGCTTGGGTCACCGCCAAGGGTTGCCCCAACACCGATGACGATGGCGGCGAGCACAAGGCCAACCACCACGACGACGGCGATGACAGTGGGGCGCGCTCGTCCCGTGGGCGTGTTGGTGGGCTCGGTGGTCGACACGACCCGGGAGTTTGTCAGGCCACAATGCCCGGAGCGGGCAGGAGCGTCATGAGCGCATCACGGATGGGTGCCATGGGCGTGCTGGCCGACCCCTCGCCGATCCACCCGGCGTGCCCACGGGCAACGATTCCCGTCGCCACCGACGGCGCCTCGTCGTGGTCGAGGCACAGGCGTGCGTCGATGCCCACCAGTTCGAGCAGGCCCTGGTCGCCGATCCACGGCGCGGCATCCACGGCGGAGCGGCCCTCGATGTATTCGGCGAGATCGGGGATGGGGGCGGGTGCGGTGAACCATGCGCCGGGGAGCCCCGAGAGCATGACGCCCACGTCGGTGCCGTTGCTGGTGATCGCGGCGATGAGCGTCGATCGCGGCACGCCCAGGGTGGCCTGCAGCGCCGTGTGCGCGCCGGCCGCCATGAGCGGCAGCGCGAAACGGTCGTTGCCGCTGGTGAGCGCGGCAAGCGGGGGCAGCGCATCGAGTGCGCGCGTGGTGAGCCCCTCGAACAGGGCGCGCATCAGCAACATCGACGCCGCCCTGTGCTCCACCACGCCGTCGTCACCCATGGCTTCGGCTTCTGCGGCGATGGCGGCAAGATCGACGGGGCCGGTCACCGCCAGCGCCGCTGCGATACCCGGGGCGATGCGGTCGGCCATCACGCGCTGGCGGCGGATGGCCGCCACGGAGTGGTCGCCCGACCAGAGGGCGTCCACCTGCGGATCGAGGAACGGCGCCCAGGCCTCAACACCCGAACTCTCATCCGTCACGCCCCACGCCGCCATGGATGGCGACAGCACCGCGCACATCGGGGCTGCCACGCCATGTGCGTGGGCTGGCTGCAGCGCGATCGCCCCCTGCTCGAGTGCTGCGACCGCCGCGTCTGCGTCGGGCGCCCAGCCCTCCAACAGCACGGCCCCGATCAGCGCGCGGCGCAGGGGTGGGCCAACGTGCTCCCACTCCACCGGGGGTCCGGGGTGGAGGATCATGCGGTCCTCAAGGCCCGGCACGATGTCGCCCGCGAGGCCCGCGCTCATGAGGTGTGGGCGCGCGGTGTCGAGGCGCGACATCGCCTCGTGGTTCGCCTGCTCCACGTCGCCGTCTGCGTATGCCCGGGTGAGCAGTGCCACCGCGGTGAGGTCGCCGCGTGCGGGTGGTTCCCATTCCACGGTGAGCGGCTCGATGCCCTGCGCGCGCAGCGTCGCGTCCTCGCGAGGCGCGTGCACGGTGGCGATGGCGAGTGGGCTCATGCGGAGAGCCTAGATCCTTGCGAAGAACACGGCGGTCATGGCGAGGCCCAGCGCGATGATCCCGAAGCGGAAGGGGCGCTCCGGGATGTGCCGCACCGTCTTGCCGCCGATCCAGCCGCCGGCCCATGCACCGACGCCCATCAGCACACCTGCTGCCCAGTACACGTGTCCGCTGAAGGCGAAGAAGATTGCCGCCGCGCCGTTGGCGCAGAGCGACATGAGCAACTTGAGCGCGTTGAGGCGGTTGAGTGTGTCGGTGAGCAGCAGGTTGAGGATGGCGATGGTGACGATGCCGAGGCCCGCGCCGAAGTAGCCGCCGTACACGGTGGCCGCGAAGATGGGGACCAGGATGACCGGCAGCCGGGCCTCGCCGTGGTCTCCACGTGCACCCGCCACCAATCGGCGCAGAGGCGTCTGGAATGCCAGCAGCAGGGTGGCGAAGAGGATGAGCCACGGCACCAGGTACCGGAAGATCTCCTCACCTGACGCGAGGAGCAATGCGGCGCCGGTGACCCCGCCCAGAATCGCGGTGATCGCGAGTGCCTTGGCCATCGCGCGCCGCCCGGCGAAGTCGTCGCGCTGCGCGTAGACGCCGCCCGCGTATCCGGGCGAGAGCGCGACGGCATTGGTGATGTTGGCATCGAGCGGCGGGATGCCAACGGCGGTAAGCACGGGGAAGGTCACCAGCGTGCCACCACCGGCGACCGAGTTGACGAACCCACCGCCGATGCCGCCAATGAGGGAGATGAAGAGTGCGAGGGCCCCGAGATCAGTCATGCGGCGGGAAGCATCGCACGCACCGCGGGGGCTCGACATGCCCCGCCCGGACGAGCTGGCCCGGACCCAGCATTCCCTGGCGTTGCCGAATGCGTGCAGGGAGGCGTGGGGGTGGCGGCGAAACGGCGATGCATGACCACCCCGCGATCACTCACGCTCGCCGATGCCGCTGCCGTGTGCGGCACCACGAAGAAGGCGCTCGAACGACGTGCCGAGCGCGGCACGCTGACGGTGGGAAGGCGCGGCGGCGTGCGTGTGGTTGAGGTGGCGGAGCTGATACGAGTGGGTCTCATCGCCCCTGACGCACAGGTATCGGTGCCGCGGGCATCCGGCCCGATGGACCGTCCGCTTGCGGTGCTGGCCCGGCGTGTCGCCGAGGCAGACGAGGACATGGCCGATCTCCGCGCCGCGCTCGCCTCAACCGAGGCCGCACTTCGCCGATCGCGCGATGAAGCCCGCATGCTGCGGAACCGATTGGCGACGGTGACCGCCGCCGCCTAGCGCGACCCACGTGACGCCTTCGCCGCTCTCCCCCGGTAGCGTGGGATGCCGTGAGTGACGTCATTCAGTTCCCTGAGCACGATGTGCCGCCCGAGGCCGACGAGTCGCTGGTGGAGATCGCGGCTGAGGCCCCCGCGGGTCTTGTCGTGATCGGCGTGCCCCCGGGGTACGCCGCCCTTGAGTCGCACCGCGCGCTTGGTGCCGGAGCTGACGTGATGCTGGTGAGCGAGGGCGTCACGGTGGAGGACGAGGTGGTGCTGAAGCGCCGCGCCCGCGAAGCAGGCCTGCTCCTCATGGGGCCGGGGTGCGCGACCGCCATCCTCGACGGCATCGGTATTGGCTTTGCCAACGTCGTCACCTCTGGGCGCGTGGGTGTGGTCGCCACCTCAGGCGACGCCGCCCAGGAAGCCACCGTGCTGCTCGACTCGTTCGGCGTCGGTGTGAGCGCCTGCATGGTGACCGGGCGCCGCGACCTGTCGGAGGCCGTGGGCGGCATCTCCACCTTCGATGCCATCACGAGGCTGGCATCCGACCCTGCCACCGAGGTCATCCTGCTTGTGGCCGATCAGTGGTCGCCCGAGGTGGTACGGCATCTGCTGCCGGCACTTGCCAGCAGTGGGCGGGCGGCAGCGGCATGCATCATGGGGTCTGAGCACCTCAAGGGGCCTGACGGCGTTGATGTGAGCGCTGCCATCGACAGTGCGGCGCTGGCTGCTGCGCGTCTGGCCGGCGCACGTCCGGTCATCCCGGCCACGGAGCCCTCGGGGTGGGTGAGCGCCGGGCACGTACGCGGAATCTTCTCGGGCCCCGGTCTGTGTGCCGAGGCGTCCGCCATTCTCGCCGAGCGGCTCGGGCGGGTCGTGAGCAATGCGCCAGCCGGGCATGCCGTGGCGCTTGAGGGCGATGAGGTCGTGCGTGGGCACGCCTGCCTCGACGTGGCAACGGCTGCTGCGGCGCATGGCGCCCCCCACCCCATTGAGGACCCCGACCACCTCGCCCGTCTGTTGGTCGACACCGTTGCCGATCAGACGGTGGCAGTGGTGCTGGTCGACGTGGTGCTTGGCCGTGCGGCGCATCCTGACCCGGTGGGCGCACTGGGGCCGGCGCTCTCCCGCGCCCTGCAGGCGCGCCCCTCGTTGCAGGTGGTGGCCCACGTGGTGGGTACCGAGGCCGACCCGCAGGTCCTGTCGGATCAGCAGGCGAAGCTGGAGGCGCTCGGCGTGCGTGTGGCGCCCACGAGCGGACAGGCGGCGCGCCTGGCGGCGGCGCTCGTGCGCCCCGGGCGGTGAGGGTTCGGGTCGTCACCTACTCCGCAATGCCGCGGGGTGGTGCAATTCATGCCCGGCGGTTGGCGGAGGAACTCGCGGAGCGCGGGCACGACGTCGAACTGTGGGCGCTCACGCTGGAGGGTGCGGGCATCGAAGCGGGCCCCTCGGTGGCGACGCATCAGGTGGCCACCGCCTGGGTGTCGGGTGAGCAGCCCGCGGCGCGCGTGGCGCGCTGCGCCGACGTGCTGGCCGATGCCCTGCGGTCGGCCCCTCCGGCCGACATCCACCATGCGGAAGACATGATCGCCGCACGGGCGCTGCTCGCGCTCCGGGCCGACGGAATCATTCCCCACGTCATCCGCACGGTGCACCACACCGAAGTATTCGAGGACACCTCGCTGGACGATTGCCAACGGGCGTCCATTCAGGATGTCGATCGCTGCATCGCGGTGTCGTCCGTGTGGGCCGACCGTCTGGCGCACGAGTTCGGGGTGCAGGCACCGGTGGTGCCAAACGGCGTTGACGCCGCCCGCTTCGCGCTGCCGGGTGTCGGCCGCGACGTGGCAGGGGCCCACATGGGCTGGGGCGACCGTCCTGTGGTGTTGGCTGTCGGCGGGGTGCAGCCACGCAAGGGCAGTCGCATGCTGCTCGAGGCATTTGCCCGCGCCCGCGCCCGGCTGCCGGAAGGTGCCCTGCTGGTGATCGCGGGAGGCGACGGCATCTACCGCACCGACGCACATGAGCGTGCGTGGCGGGACGATGCCGAGCGCCTTGGCCTGCGTGTGCACGAGGGGGCCGATGTTGCCGGTGACGCACACGTCGCCCGCATCGGGGTGGTTGGCGACGACGACATGCCGATGCTGTACCGCGCCGCCGACGTGTTGGCATTTCCCTCCACCCGCGAGGGCTTTGGCCTGGTTGTGCTTGAAGCGGCTGCTGCCGGCCTGCCGGTGGTTGTGAGCGACCTCCCGGTGTTCGCCGAGTTCATGCAGGACGGCCGCGACTGCCTGATGGTGCCGGTTGGCGCGGCGGAGCCCTGGGCCGATGCGCTCGTGAGGGCCATGAACGACGCCGGGCTCCGTGCCGCGATGATTGCGGAGGCGCGCGAGACCGCCGCGCGGTTTGCCTGGGCAGAAACCGCTGCAAGCACGGAAGCGGTCTACGAGGGGTTCCTCGCCGATGCCTGACGCCATCACCGCGGTCACCGGTCTGGAGGTGACGGGTGCGGTGCGGGTGGTCGCACAGCGGCCATGGCCCGGATCGGCGCTGGCCGTGGCCCCAAGCGGGGAGTGGGTGGCTGTGGCACTGCCCGGGCGGGTGGTGACGGCGCGGCTCCCCGACTTGTCGGACGAACGCGAGATCCACGTGGCTGACGTCCGCTCGATTGCCGCGATCAGCGACGACCGCCTGGCGCTGGCGCCGCACCGGGGCGTCCTGGTGATCGAGGATCCGGTCGGCGCCCCCCGCGTCGCCGTGCGGGCCCGGGGTGCCGGGCGCGTGCAGGTGGTTGCCGGCCCGGGTGGTCTGTTCGCAGCAGTGGGTGAGCGTGCGGCGCTGCCCCGGGCCACGGTCGTGACGCGGGCCGACCTGGGACGCCGTCGCGGCTGGACTGCCGGCATCGCCGGTGCCACGGCTGCTGCATGGCTGGACGACCGCGACCTCGCCGTGGCGGCGGGTGAGGATCTGGTGCTGGTGCGGGATGGCACCGAGGAGGCCCGCGCGACGAGCCCACTGGGTGAGCGCATCACCGCGCTCGCCGCCGTACCGGGCGGGGTCGTCATCGCCGGCGTGGGGTCGCACGCGGTGCTGCACGCCATCGGCCCCCGCGCCGCCCGGCCACGCATTGAGGTGCTGCCAGGGGGTGGCCGCACCCTGCATGCCGCCGACGGGTGGCTGGCCGTTGGCACCCGCTCGCTCGGCGAGCGGGTCCAGGTGCACGACCTCGCGACCGACACGGTGATGTGTGAACTGCGGGGAGTCGCCAGCGCCGTGGTGGCACCACCTCTTGTGGTGTCCACGGGGCGCGAGGGCACGGTGGTTGTCGCCGCCTGAGCAGGATGCGCAACGTCGCGCTGGGCAGGGACAGGCGCGACCGCGGGGAATAGGGCATCCAAATCCCCACGCGTACGACCCGGAGGTCGCGACAGCATGAAGATCAACACCAAGTTCCGTCGTCCCAGTGCGGCGATGGTCGTGGCATCCACGGCCCTCGCCATTGCCGTTGCCGGCGGCGGCGCCTACGCAGCAGTCCAGATCAACGGCAAGGACCTGGTCGACAAGTCGGTCAAGAACGCCAAGCTGGCCAACCAGTCGATCAACAACCGCACGCTGGCCTCGAACAGCGTGCTGAAGACCACGCTGGCACCTGGCGCCATCACCACCTACCTGCGCTACCAGCAGGTGACCGTGCCGATCGGCACCACCGGTTCGGCCTTCCCGAAGTGCGACAGCGGTGACGACGTCACCGGCGGTGGCTTCGGTGGCGTGCCGGAGGCTCCGTACACCGGGTACAACGCCTCGGTGATGTACAACCGCCCGGCAACCGCGAACGGCTCCGCCCCCACGGGCAACGCCGTGCCGGTGGGCTGGAACGCCGCGCTCGAGAACAACTCGACCAACTCGGCGAACTTCCTCGTGTACGTGGTCTGCCTCGACGCATAGGCAGTTGATGCAGCAGTGATGTGCCCGGGGCCCCGCCGCATGGCGGGGCCCCGCGTCGTTCTAGGGGGTGCCGAGCGCGCGGGTGATGTTGGCGATG
>CAIPNN010000214.1 GCA_903866425.1 uncultured Actinomycetes bacterium | reverse complement strand
GCGCCGCGTAGTCCTTGGCGAATGACGCGATGGCATCATCGAACTGCGGTCCATTGCCGAGGTAGCCGGTGATGAGCGCCGGGTCACCACTGCGCGCGTGGGCGCGGGCGAGGGTGCCACCGCAGAGGCCCGCATATGCGCTGAACGTTTCGGGTGCCATGGCCGCCACGTTGGCCGAGCCCTTCATGTCGCGCAGCTGACGCACGTAGTACTGGCGGCGCGAGCCCATCACGCCTGAGTACCAGCCCAGGAACATGTCGCTGGCCGCCTGCATCACGCGCTGGCCCTCCACCACCCGGTGGCCGTGGTGGCGGTACGGGCCCGCGCCGGCGTACGGCGCGAGCACGGATGCCCGGGCCTCCTTCATCTGCAGGAAGAGCGGGTCGTGGTCGTCGCGGCCCAGGAACAGGGCGATTCGGGCGTCGAGCCCCACCGAGCCCACACCCACGACCTTCCGCGCGGTGTCGACCAGGTGGTAGCGGTTGAATACCTCAAGGCGATCCGGGAGCAGCGTGGCGCGGTACTGATCGAGCACCTTGGGGATGACCTTTGCGAAGTCCCGCGGGTCGGGTGGGTGGTCGACCAGCGGTGGCTGGTCGGCAATGCGGATCTGGCCGTTCTCGGCCGCCGTGGTGAGCTTCTCGAGCGCCTGCAGGTTGCCCTTGCTGCGCGCCTTGGCGATGCCCTTGGCGAACTGGCGCTTGGCTTTTCCGCTGGGCAGGAACTGCTCCAGTTCGGCCACGTTGACCCGTGCGTAGTGCACCTCGAGAAAGGTCATGCCGGCCAGTTCGGCCATCACCGATCGATAGGCCGTGACGCTGTTGGTGGTGGCCACCGTCGCCTCGGCGGGCGTGAACCCGTTGTCGATCGCCGCCACGTACACGCTGGCTGCCAGGCGCTTGACGTCCCACTCAAACGGCGCCTCGAGGGTCTCGTCGAAGTCGTTGACGTCGAACACCAGATTGCGCTCGGGCGTGGCGTAGGCACCGAAGTTGAGCAGGTGGGCATCGCCGCAGCACTGCACGCGGATGCCGCTGCTCGGGGTCTTTGACAGGTCGCGGGCCATGACGGCAGCGGCGCCGCGGAGGACCGTGAAGGGGGAGACCGCCATGCGGCCATGCCGGATCGGCACGAGGTCGGGGATTCGCACCTTGTCCTGTGCGATCAGTTGGGCCACCGGGTCGGGCCGGCGGGGCGGGGCGGTCCATCCCGCCTGTGACGACCGCGGGGCGACTTTGCGAAGCGCGCGCCCTGCGGCGAGGCGTTCGTCCTGCGTGGGCGGAATGGGTGCGTTCTCGTGCATACGGCAACGCTACCCCGCATCCCGGCACTGTGGCCGGGATGCGGGGTGCGAAACCTACGAGAGCATCAGCCTCCGGAGATGATGGCCTGGCGCTCCGGGCTGTCCGGCTTCACCAACTTGGCCACTTCTGCGGTGTTGATCTCCGCCACGATGATGTCGCCCACCTCGTCGTGATTCGAGGTGAACAGACCGCGACGCGTGAGGGCCTCAGCGGCACCCCGGTTGTCCTCGGTCGGCGTGAGGTAGTGAATCGCCTCTGCCTTGTAGCGGTGGA
This sequence comes from uncultured Actinomycetes bacterium, assembly GCA_903866425.1. Taxonomy (GTDB): domain Bacteria; phylum Actinomycetota; class Thermoleophilia; order Miltoncostaeales; family Miltoncostaeaceae; genus SYFI01. The sequence continues at coordinate 50 of CAIPNN010000214.1, read as the reverse complement.
TCAGGAACAGATGCATCAGCGTCATGAGGCGCTTGCGACGCAGGTTGAGG
>CAIPNN010000213.1 GCA_903866425.1 uncultured Actinomycetes bacterium | reverse complement strand
GGCGTGTCGGTGATCACCACGTTCGTGGCGACACGCGGGCCTCGGTTGGTCACCTTGATCTTGTAGGTGACCGCGCTTCCCTTGCGGGCAATTGCGGGCCCGGACTTCCGAACCAGCAGCTGCGGCAGTGCCGCGATTGCCACTGGCGCGTCCGGTGTGGCGACGACCGCGACGGTCGTCGGGCAGATACCCCCGGCGATGGTCACACCAGGTGCCACCGAGCTCGAACCACCCGGCGTTATTGCCGAGTAGCCCTCAGGCAGCCCCACCAGCGCGACCTGAGCCGTGTTGGTGACGGTCGTGCCACATGCTGCCGTGCCGTCTGCCGCAACCTTCGTGGCGGTCCAGACGCGCTCTGCGCCCGGGGCCAGGTCGGTGATATCAGCCGGCGGCGTGATCGTCGCGCCATCGTCGGTCACCGAGATAGCCGAGAACGGAACGGCGAACGCGCTGGGGTTGGTGACGGTGATGCTGTACGGCACCGTGCCACCCGGCACCACTGTGGTGCTGGGAGTGGTCTTGGCAACGGCCACGTCAACCGGGCAGACCACCGGGGTTGTTGCGGTCGCGGATGGGTCGACTGCCGCGAGAGCCGCCGGGCTTGTCGGTGGGTTTGCCGGTGGGGTGAGCGACACGCTTGCCGTGTTCGACACCGTCCCGATGTCGCACGGGGTGCTGGTGGGTACAAGCTTCGTCGCCTTCCAGGTGGCGCTCGCGCCCGGCGTCAGCGGGTCGGGCACCGTGGGGATGACGAGGTCTGCGCCGGCATCCGTCACGGTGAGGTCGGACAGCGGGATGTCCACGAACCCGGTGTTCGTCACCGCGATGTCGTAGGTCGCCGTGTCACCCGGTGCGACGGGCCCATTGGTTGCCGTCTTGGCGATGGACACGTGAGGCGGGCACACAACCGTCGTCTTCCATGTGTCCGACGATGATGGCGCCGGCTTCGACTGCACGCTCAGATCAACCAGGGACATCAGCGACGGGTCGGGCTTGAAGGTGACCGTCGCCGTGTTGGTGATCGTGTCTCCGCACGACTTGCCGTCAGCGGGAACTGCCGTCTTGCTCACGGCCGTCCAGGTGGCGGTTCCACCAGCAGCAATGTCGTTTGGCGGCTGCTTCGGCGGCGTCAGGTCCGCCGTGGGGTCCTCGATCATGATGTTCGAGATCGGGACCGGCACGTCGCCGAGATTGCTGACGACGATCGTGTAATTGACCAGACCACCCGGTTCGACCGTCTTGTCGCCGGTCTTCTGCACCTTGAGGCTGAAGCACCCGTTGTCGAAGAGCGGCTGCCCGGCCGGCCAGTTCTGGCTGTACTCCTTCCCGCCATACATGAATGGCGGGATGATGTCGTTGCCCCATTGGTGAGACTGGTTGCCGTCCTGACCAAGATGGCCATTGAAGGCGCCAGCAGCGGCCACCGTGATGAGGTTGTACGGATTGGTGCCCGACTGTGTGGCATGACACAGGCTGACGTTGGTCGTGTCAGGTGCCACCGCACCGAGTGCTGTCGAGCCAGCGCCGACAAGCCCCGCGAGCCCTGCCACGAGTGTGATGCCGATGGCTGCGCCTCGGTGGCG
>CAIPNN010000212.1 GCA_903866425.1 uncultured Actinomycetes bacterium | reverse complement strand
TGCCGCACCGACTCCGGTAGAAGACAGCCGCGCGACGTCGCTGTCCGTCCGGATCGGCGTCGCCGCGCTGCTGCTCGTCGGGGCAATGCCAGGCTGAGCGCGCGGGGGATTCCACCGGCCGAGGGCGAAATGTCGCGCAGACTGAGTCCATGCGTCGCCGCCTCATCCTCCTCATCCTGCTTGCGTTCGGCCTGCTCGCACCCGTCACTGCCGCCGCCGCTCCGCCGCCCGCGGCCAAGGTCGGCGAGCCTGTGGTGCGCTGGGTGCGACTCGGTGTGGTGACGCCGGCGCCGGGTGAGGCCTCGCCGCTGGCGGGCCGCGTCGTCGTGCGCGTGCTTGTCCAGCACCGTGGGCTCGTGGACGCGGCCGTCGGTACCCAGACGGTTGGCTCGCTCACCGTCGTCCTGTCGCGGTTCGAGGGCGATCGCAATTACTCGATCGCCGGCGGTGCGGCTGCGCACGCCCTGCCGGTCCTGACGGAGCCGATCGGCGTCGTCTACCAGGTTGTGCTCGCCGCCCGTCAGAGCGCGAGCGTGCGGGCCGCCGCGAAGGCGGGCACGCTGCGGTCGCTCGTCCTGGTGGACCAGCGCGCCAAGGCGCGTGGGCGCGCACCAGCCCGCAACGGCACGTTCCTCCAGAGTGACGCCGAGGTGCGGCCGCTGCCGTTGCCCGTGCCGACCGCACTGCCGCCGCTTCTGGCGGCCAACGGCCGCCGCGTCGTGATCGGAGCCGACGCACAGGGCACGGAGATCGTGCAGCGCGTCGACGTGCCGATTACGGGCGGGCGCGTTCTGCAGCTGACGACGGGGGGGAAGGCCGCCAACGGTCGGGTCCCCCTCGATGGCACGCCCGGCGCGCTCGGCGGCACCGTCGTGATCCTCGGCGCCGACGGCGCCAAGCTCGCCGAACTGCCGGCTCCCGCGGGGTTCTCGCTCGCCGTCAGCCCGACCGGACGCCAGCGAGGTACGCTGGTCTGGCCGGCCTTCGAGGCGCCCGGCACGGAGCCGGTCGTCGCCGGGTCGGCGCTGCTGAGCGCGCCGTTCACGCGGGGCTAGCCGGTTGGTCGAGGTGCCACCTACGGGGATCCCACACAGGGGTCAGGCCCGTCGGTCACATGGTGCGCATGAGTGGTCTGCTGCGCCCTTTGACCATGTCACCTGACGTCCGAGTCCGTCAGGTTCGCGCCCCGCAACGTCGCGTTATGCAGGTCGACACTGGGTGAGCGGATGGTGTCGCCGGTTCAGGGACGAGCCGGGCAGCCGCTGCGGTTCTTGTCCGACAGCGCCGTACCGGCAGCGGCGATCGTGCTTGCGAGCGTGGCCGCCACGGCCGGGCTGCCGGTCAGGGACGTGTCGGGAGCCGTGCCGATCGAGGCCGACACGAACATGCTGTGCGTCAGCGGGAACTGCAGGCAGCGCCGGTGCGGCAGCACGGAATCGGGCGTAGCGCTGGCGAGTGCCGAGGCGCGCTGGATGACACCGTCGTTCGGCCACTTGCGCACCGAGCCGCCGGGCTTCGTGAAGTACGTGCCGGCCATCATCGTCACCGGGATCCCGTCAAGGAAGCCGGTCTGCGCGGAGTTCCACGTGGGGGCGTTGCGCGGGTTGAGGAACTCGACGAGCGTCCAGATGCCGGGAATCTGAATGAGTGAGTTGACGAAGACCTCGCAATTCGCCAGGCCGTCGCACGCCGACGTCGGCTTGCCGGGTACCGTCGGATCGGCTGCCATCGCCCCGTCCCATGGCGAGCCGAGCGTGGTGTAGGAGCGGATGCGCACCGGCACGCGCGACAGCTTCACCTCGCGGATGCCCGCGCGACCGATCAGGCCGCCGAGCGAGTGCCCGACCAGATCGACGTGGGTGATGCCGTAGCGATTGTGGAGGTAGTCGATGAAGCGCGCGAGGTTGGAGCCACTGCTGTCAACCGGCCCCGTCGCGTTGATCGTCATGCGGGCTGGCAGCTGGCGCGGGCAGTCACCGAACGGGCCGTCGTAGAGGCTGTCCGTGTCGACCACCGGGGTGCCG
>CAIPNN010000211.1 GCA_903866425.1 uncultured Actinomycetes bacterium | reverse complement strand
GATCCGCTCAGGCTTGCCGCCGATGCAGAGCCTTGCCGTGACCGCGGCCGGGGCACTCGGCCAGCGCTTCGAACCATCGGCCGGTCAAGGCACGCTGCCCATGGCCGACACGCAAGGAGCGATCTTCGCCCTGGATTTCCTTGCGAATGGGGCGCGGGTGCACCGCATGGCCCTGCTCGATCCGGTGCTTGAGCGGCTCGCGTGCGACCGGTCGGAGTTGCGCCGCCGTGCGATCGGCCTTGCCGGGCTCGCCTATATCGTCGTGATCATCGCGCAGCGCTTCGGCGCCTAGGGCCCCGCGTGCACCACGACATCGCGATCATCGGAGCCGGGCTCAGCGGCCTGTACGCGGCCCGGCTGCTGCAGCAGGCGGGTGCCGACTACGTGGTGCTTGAGGCCGCGCCCCGCACCGGTGGGCGAATCCTCTCGCTGGGCGCTGATGGCGGAAGGGGCGGCTGCGACATGGGGCCGTCGTGGTTCTGGCCGGCCTACCAGCCCCGCATGCCTGCGCTGGTGCGTGAGCTGGGCCTGCGGGCCTTTCCGCAGGAGAACGCCGGTGCGCTGATGTGGGAGGAGTCGGCGACCGAGTGCATTCGCTACGAAGGCGGCGCCCCCGGCGACGGGTCGATGCGCATCCATGGCGGCACGGCCATGCTGATCGAGGCACTCGCGGCTGAGGTGCCCGATGAGCGGGTGCTGACGGGGCATCGTGTGACGGCGCTGCGGCGAACGCCCAACGGTGTGACCGTCGAGGCGAGCACGGAGACCGACCCGGGTGTCGCCTGCGATGCGCGCGTCGTCATCTGCACGCTGCCGCCGCGCCTGCTGGCCCAGTCGGTGGTGTTTGACCCGCCGCTCCCGGAGGACGTGCGCAGCAGTTGGACAGCCGTGCCCACCTGGATGGCGGGTAACGCCAAGTTCGTGGCCATCTACGAGCGCGCGTTCTGGCGCGATGCCGGTCTCTCGGGGGAGGGGCGAAGCCGCGTGGGGCCACTGGTGGAGATCCACGATGCGTCAGACGAGCACGGCCTTGCAGCGCTCACCGCATTCATCGGTACGCCCCCGCAGGCACGAATGGATGCAGGGGACGCCCTGCAGGACGCCGCCATCGCCCAGTTGGTGCGGCTCTTCGGCCCCGCGGCCCAGCACCCCGTGGCGTGCCTGATCAAGGACTGGGCCACCGACCCGCTGGTGGCGACCACCGACGATATGCAGCCGCTGTATGCCCATCCGCAATACGGGCGCCAGACATCTCCCCCGGGCGAGTGGGCGGGGTGCCTCATCCTCGGCGGTACTGAGAGCGCCCCCACCTACGGTGGCTACATGGAGGGGGCGCTCGAGGCGGCCGAGACAGCGGTCGCCGCCGCCACGTGCCCTTGAACGACGCAAGGCCAGCTGAAGCGTGCCTTGCGTGAAGCGGGAGTGACGGGACGTGAACCCGCGGCCATCAGTCGCCGTCGCCGGCATCGGCCTTCGGCCGGTTGCGCCGACAGCGCTCTGAGCAGTACTTCACCTCGTCCCAGTTCTCGGCCCACTTCTTCCGCCACGCGAATGGTCGCCCGCACGTTGCGCACGTCTTCTGGGGAAGGTCACCCTTGCGTCGCATTCAGCAGGGCCCGCATGTCTGGTGCACGTCGCGGCAGACGGTGTCGCGGGTGGCGGTGGTGCGAGCGCGCATGGGGATTCCTCGGTGTGGAGGTGCGTCTGAGCCAAGGGTATCCGCCGAAGGGGACAGGGTTGGCGTATTGCCCCAAACGGACGAGGGCCCCGCGACTGCGGGGCCCTCGTGAAGCGGGAGTGACGGGACTCGAACCCGCGGCCTCAGGATTGACAGTCCTGCGCTCTAACCAGCTGAGCTACACCCCCAGGCACAGCAGCGAGCGATGGGCGGTGACGGACTTGAACCGCCGGCCCCCTGCTTGTAAGGCAGGTGCTCTACCAACTGAGCTAACCGCCCCATCGGGCCGGGGCACAGTAGCAGGACTCAGGCGTTTGCTCGCGGTCGAATGCGTGGGTGTGGGGCGGGTCAGGTGATCCAGTCGGGAGCCGGGCCATCCTCGGCGATCGCGGCCACGAGCGCATCCGCGTACTCGCGCGGGTCGGCGCCAGCTGCGAGGCCGGGCGCGGCGCCTGCGATGGGCCTCGTGGCGAGGCCCGTCTCCATGTGGGGTGGCCGGGCATCGAGCACCCGCACCTTGACCCGTCGCATCTCACGCCGGAATGCGGTGTCGAATGCGGTGAGCCCCGCCTTGGCGGCGGAGTACGCGGCCAACCCCGCCATGGGCTGGTCGGCCACGATGGCCGACACCTGCACGATCACGCCACCCTCGCCAAGCGTGTTGGCGGCTGCGCGTGCCACCTGAATCGGTGCGATGAGGTCGAGGGCCATTACCGCGCGCAACACGTCGTCGGTCAGTTCGGCGACCGGGCCGAACGCCACGGCCCCCGCTGCCATCACCACCACGTCGAGCCCGCCCAGTTCACCGGCGGCCCAGGCCACCAGTTCGTCGGGCACGCCGGGTGCAGTCACGTCGCCCGCACGCGCCGGCCCGTTCACCTCGGTGGCGATCTGTGCGAGCCGCTCCGCATCACGACCACTCACGGCCACGGATGCCCCACGGCTGGCGAGTGACCGCGCCACCTGGCTGCCGAACCCGCCGGTCGCCCCGATCACCAGAGTCCGAGTCGCGTTCATCTCCATGGTGGCCTCCCGTGCGTCGATCCCGTGCGGCGGCGATTTGCGCCGCACCGGCACCGTATCTCCCTCAGGGGAGATCCTTGCCGGCTGCGGCGTCGGGCTGGGCGCCCACCGGGTGCGGGCGCCCGCGCAGATATCCGTAGATAGCCACACCGATGCCGGCGCCGATGATCGGGCCGATCACGTAGATCCAGAGCCCCGAGAAGTCGCCGGTGGCAACCGCCGGGCCGATGGAGCGGGCGGGGTTCATCGATGCCCCTGTGATGGGGCCCATCACCAGGCCCATCAGGATCACGGTTACCCCGACGGCGACAGCGGCGAGCGCTCCTTGCGCCCTGCTGTCCGTTGCCACCGCCATCACCACCAGCATCAGCACCACTGTGATGACGACCTCGATCGCCACCGCCGTGCCGCTGCTGATTGTATTGGGACGGGTTCGGGACAGACCGCTTTCGTCGGTGAATAGGCCGGCGACGGCGAACGCGCCACACATGGCACCTGTGACCTGCGCCACCCAGTACGGGATGACCTCGCGCCACGGGAAGTGCCGGCCGCTCGCGAAGGCGAGTGTGACCGCGGGGTTGATGTGGGCACCGGAGAGGTGGCCGATGGAGAACACCACGACCGCGACGATGAGCCCCCAGGCCACTGCGGTGCCCACGTGGCCGCCCAGAACGCCATGAAGGCGGTAATCCACTGCCACGGCGGAGCAGCCACCGGCCACCAGGATGAAGGTGCCGAGAAATTCGGCGACAAGGCGCCGGTGCAGTTCGGGTACGCCGTCCATCGGTCGATCGTACCCGCGGCGTACCCTGTCGGCATGCCACGTGATGATGTGACCGAGATCGAACTGATCGACGACTGCACCGCGCGCCTTGAGCGCATCTTCCGGTGCACGCCCGAGGTGCTGTGGGACGTCATGACCGACCCCGCGCGCATCCCCGAGTGGTGGGGCCCTGCGCACCACTCACCGACGGTGGTCGAGATGGACGTGCGGGTCGGCGGTCGCTGGCGCTTTGAACTGCACGCGCACGAGAACGTGTTCGGGTTCGGTGGTGAGTACCTCGAGCTCGAGCGCCCGTCACTGCTGGTGCAGACCTTCGTTTTCGATCCATTCCCGGATGGCGGCACGGTTGAGCGGGCCACGCTTGAGGCGCAGCCCGACGGCAGCACGCTGTTTCGCGTTGATGTGACCCACCCAACGCCCGAGGGGCGCACCAATCAGCTGTCGTCCGGCATGCTCGAGGGCATGCAGGAGACCCACCGCCGCCTGGCCGCGTTGGTGGCGCAGGCGTAGAAGGAAGTACCCCCAGCGGGATTCGAACCCGCGCTACCGCCGTGAAAGGGCGGCGTCCTAGACCGCTAGACGATGGGGGCCAGGAACCGTGAGGCTACCTGCCCCGAAGGGCTAGGCGGCCTGAGAACCCTGTTCGGGTTCGCCGTCCATGGGCGGATTGCACGACTGGCACGGTGACCAGTGACTGGCGAGGTAGCGCCAAGGCCCGTGGATGGTGTCGCGAACACCCGGGTCGCCGCGATGCGGAGCCTCCGGGCAGTTGAGGCGGTGGTACTGGCCGAAGCCGCCACTGCTGTAGTGGGCAACGACGCCCTCGGTGGCCACATCGTTGTGTGGCGCGAAATCTGTACTCATTCTCGTCCCTCCTTGTGAGGAACCCGGCACCCCGTGCCGGTTCGGGTCTTCCTGTTCGACTGCGAAGGTATCACCGAAATCCCATTCGCCGTCGCGACCGGGGACCCTCGTGACACTGTCGTCACGAGGGTCCGGGGCGCTTACTTCACGGTGACGGTGCCCTTCATGCCACCGGCCGCGTGGCCGGGGACCGAGCACTCGTACTTCACGGTGCCCTTCTTGAGGGTCACGGTGATGCTCTTGGAACCCTTGGTGAACGTGGGCGTCTCCTTGTTGCCCACCTCCAGGTTGTGCGGGATTCCGGACGTGTTGGTGTAGACGAACTTGTACGTGCCCGCCTTCAGGGTCGACGGCATGCCGGTGAACATGAGTCCCGACGTCGTCTTGACGTTGACCGTCTTCGTGGCGCCCAGGGCGGGCGCGGCGGCGATGACGGCAGCACCAACCGCGATGACCGCGGCGATGCGAATGCGCTTGCTCATGAAGCCCTCCGAGTAATCGGGGAAGTGCATTCACGGTAGGCCCGTTTCGCCGTTTGGCGAGGAGATCGGTCACGCAGTACTTGCAATGTGTCCCGTTTCGCCGGTGACGACCGTCCGGTGCATGAGGCGTTCTGTTCTGGTGGAATACGGGAGTACGCGCTCACACCGAGAGACGAGACATGGCCGACAAGCTTCCCGACATCCCGCCGCTTCCGAAGTTGATCCCGGTTGCGATCATCAGCACGATCGCGGTGATCCTTGCGGTCATCGTGCTGATCCTCGTCATCAACACGGCCGCTTAGCCCAGCGCACTCCCCGCGGCGAAACCCGCCGCAACGAGGATGAGGCCCCCCACGAGTGGGCCGACGATGTTGAGCAGCAAGGGGTTCCACTGTTCACCCGCGCCGTACATGTCGCTCTCCACCATCCAGGTGGAGAAGGTGGTGAACGAACCCAGGAACCCGGTGCCGAGTGCGATCACCAGCACGTCGGATGGATGCGCCCCGGCCAGCAGGCCGAGCAGGAAGGCGCCCAGCAGGTTGACCGCCAGTACTCCCCACGGGGCGCGCAGCCCGAACCGCGTCCACATGAGGCGCCCGGTCTCGAAGCGCGCGAGCGCTCCCAGCGCCCCTGCGGGGATGATGAGCGCCCACGTGAGCGGCGTCACGCGTGCACCAGCTGCACCGCGCGCCTGCCGATGAGTGCCGCCAGCAGCCCCACCACCACGCTCACCGTCACGTAGAACACTGCGGCGCCGGAGCGGCCGTCCCGCATCATCACAAAGGCCTCAAGCTGCAGACCCGAGAACGTGGTGAGCGATCCGCAGAAGCCCACGGCGATGAGCGGGTGCAGCCAGTGGGGCAGATGCGGCCGGTACAGCAGCAGGCCGGCGAGAACCGCGAGGATGAGCGTTCCACCGATGTTGGCCGCGAATGTGGCCCAGGGCCACACGCCGGGGCGCAGTTCCTCACCAAGGAGTGCGCGCGCGGCGCCGCCGATGGCACCGCCCACCATGATCGCCACCACGATTGACCAGCGCCGCTCCACGCGCGCAAGGGTAGCGGCGCGTACCATGCCCTCGCTGTCAGCCCCCGGGAGATTCCATGCGTCGTCTTGCCATTGCCCTTGCCCTTCTCGCACCGGTTGCCGTTGCCGCGCCCGCCGTTGCGGCCCAGTCGGTGGTCACCGCCGGCTCGCTTGCGTCGCTCACGGGCACCGCGACTGACTACGGCATCTCGCAGGCCCGTGGGGCATCACTCGCCGCGTCGCAGTCGGGGTCGGCCCCCGGGGCCAAGGTGCGGCTCATCCTGGCCGACGACCAGTCGAACACCACGATGGGGCGCGATCAGATGATCGGCTTTGTCGGGACGCGCGTCAGCGCGGTACTTGGCCCCACGCTGTCGGGCGTTGCCGCGCTGGCCGACCCGGTGGCCGTTGCCTCGGGCATTCCGGTGCTGGCCGTCACCAACACCACGCTCGACATCACGGCGGCAGGCAAGACGGTGTGGCGCATCTGCCTGGGCGAGAACCAGATGATCCCTGCATCGGTTTCCTACGCCAAGACCAGCAAGGGCATTCGCACGGCGGCGCTGGTGTCGGTGACGGGCGACGCGTACTCCGAAGGCGCTGCGGCGCAGTTCCGCGCCACCGCAGCAGCACAGGGCATCACGCTGGTGGCCGACGTCTCAATGCCGCAGGGGTCATCCAACGCACCGTCGCTTCTTGCCACTGCGCAGGGCGCCAACCCAGAGGCCATCTTCTTCGCGGCGCGCGACGCTGATGCCACCCACCTCCTTTCGGCCTCCAGCGGGTTTACCGGCGTGAAGGTGGGGGGCAATGGGTACAACACCCTGTCGGTCATCACCGCGGCGGGGGCTTCGGCCAACGGGCTCATCGTGAGCGCGTCGTGGAACCCGGCAAAGAAAGATGCCGCCAGCCGCGCATTCGTGAAGGCCTACATGCGCAAGTACCCGGGTGACCGACCGGACGCCTTCGCCGCGCAGGCCTACGCCGGCGTGCAGGTGCTGCGCGCCGCGGTCGCCGTGGGTAAGGGCACCTCGGCAACCGCGGTGCAGCGGGGGCTTGGGCGTATCACCAGCACCAGGACCGTGCTCGGTGCCATCACGTTCCCGGGCGGCAGTCACGAGGCCTCATACCCGGCCACCGTGCAGCAGGTGTCGGGCGGCGCACTGGGGCTCGCGCCCTAGCCGAACCGCACGGCACGTTGCTGGCTCAGCTGGAATCCGCGGCCCGCGGAGTTGCGGCAGGTGATGCCGGTCACGCGCACGGTGCAGCGGAATGGACCCCACACCCACGTGCGGCCGTAGCGGATGGTCTTGAAGCCAGGCTGCCCGGCGCGCAGCGCGGTGTCGCCGTGGCAGGTCCACACCGCACGGCTGCGTGCGCCGAGCGTGAATGAGTCGCCGTACTCGCCGTAGTCGAGCGGGCAGGAGCGCGGCCGTGTGGGCCTGGCGTACGTCGGGTTCGACACATCGCAGCGCAGGCTGAACGGGCCGTCCATGTTGGTGGCCAGGCAGCCGATCTTCCCCGAGGGTGACGACAACTGCACGAGGGTGTCCGGGGGAATTGCCTGCGCTCCTGATGCGGCGCCAAGCGCCCCAAGCGCCACAACCGCGATCACGATGCCACGCATCACGCCCCCCGTCGTTGCCTGTGTGGCAATCGTATGACCACGCCGCGGCAGCAGGGCCACCCGAATGGCGGGGATCAGCCGGTGGTGATGCCCTCTGCCACGCGGCGCTTCACCCTGGCGAGCATTCCCGACATGCCACGCATGCGAAGTGGCGTCACCAGATCGTCGAGGCCCATCGAGAGGTAGAAGTCGTTGGGCGTTGCGAGGATCTCCTCAGGCGTGCCGCCGTCGAGCCCGGCATGCAGTACGGCCGCGAACCCACGTGAGGTGGGCGCCTCCTGCGGGGCATCGAAGTACAGGCGCACGGGCTCGCCGGGCACCACGTCAACGGCGAGGAAGAGCGGCGCGGTGCACTCCTCCACCGGCTCCATGGCATCGCGGTCGTCGAGGAGGTGCTGGGGCAGCGGCGGCAAGCCGTTGGCGAACTCCAGCAGCAGTGGCAGCCGCAGTTCCTTCGGCGTGTCGGCGAACTCCTCGACGATCTCGTGCAGCGCGTCGCGCATGGTGCCCCCGGGCTACGGCTTCTCGATGGGCACGCGCACGGCGTTGCCCCACTCCACCCACGAGCCGTCGTAGTTGCGCACGTTGTCGAACCCGAGCAGGTGGGTGAGCACGAACCACGTGTGGCTCGACCGCTCGCCGATGCGGCAGTAGGCCACCACGTCGTCCTGCGGAGTCAGGCCGATCTCGTCCTGGTAGATCGCCTTCAGCTGGTCGAGGGGCAGGAAGGTGCCGTCGTTCTCGTCGGCCGCCCTGCGCCACGGCACGTTCTTGGCGGTGGGGATGTGGCCACCGCGGAGTGCGCCTTCCTGCGGGTAGTCGGCCATGTGCAGCAGCTCGCCGGAGAACTCGCCGGGCGAACGCACGTCGACCAGCGGGCCGTTGCCGATGTGCTCGAGCACGTCCTCCTTGAAGGCACGAATCGTGGCGTCGTC
>CAIPNN010000210.1 GCA_903866425.1 uncultured Actinomycetes bacterium | reverse complement strand
CCTCGGTTCGGGATTCCTCATTGACACTCAGGGCCACGTGATCACCAATGCCCACGTGGTGGATGGCGCAACCACGACCACCGTCACGTTCGAGGACGGAACGGAGACGAAGGGCACCATCCTCGGCGTGGACAAGAGCACGGATGTCGCCGTGGTGAAGGTGGACAAGGTGCCGAGCGGTGTCCGGCCCGTGCCCTTCGGGAACAGTGGCGACCTCACCGTGGGACAGAGCGTGGTGGCCATCGGCAACCCGTACGGCTACTCGGGCACGGCGACCACCGGCATCGTGTCGGCGCTGAAGCGCGCCATTCAGTCGCCAAGCGGTTTCATCATCCAGAACGCCATCCAGACCGACGCCGCCATCAATCAGGGCAACTCGGGCGGTCCGCTGTTCGACAGCAACGGGCGCGTCATCGGCATCAACTCGCAGATCGCCAGCAAGAACGGCGGCAACGTCGGTATCGGATTCGCGGTGCCCATCGACACTGTGCGCCCCATCGTCGACTCCATCATCAGCAGCGGCAAGGCCCAGCACGCATGGATCGGCATCCAGGGACGCGATCTGACGCCGGGCCTGGCCCAGAAGCTGGGGCTCGAGGGCAAGCGCGGTGTGGTCATCGCGTCGCTTGACGACCGTGGCCCGGCAAACGACGCCGGCCTGCAGGCCGCCGAGAAGGCCGACGCCGACGTGCCCACGGGTGGCGACCTGATCGTGGCCGTCAACGGCAGGCCCGTCACCGACATGGCAGATGTGGCCGATGCGGTGGCGAGTCGCAAGGTGGGCGACACGATCACGGTCACCGTGCTGCGTGATGGCAAGTCGCAGACCGTGACACTCACGCTCAAGGACCGCCCCGCAGACGTGGGGAAGAAGTAGGCGATGCCAACGATGGCGACGACGCGCTGGCCTATGCTGGTCAGCGTGTCGTCGCCATCACGCATCCGCGCCGCCACCCCGCATGATGCGGCGGAGATCGGTGCCATCTACGACGAGGCCATCGCAAGCGGGGTGGCCACGTTTGCCGCGGGGCCGCATGACGCCGAGGAGCGCACCCGCTGGCTCGAGGCCCGCAGCCACCGCGCGCCCGTCTGGGTGCTGGACGACGCCGACGGCGTGGTGGGCTGGTCGGCGCTCGCGCCGTTCTCGCATCGCGAGTGGTACGACGGTGTGGCCGAGTACACCGTGTACGTCGCCGCGCGTGCACATGGTCGCGGGCTGGGCGGCCAGATGCTGGATGCCCTCATCAGCGAAGCGCCCGGCCTGGGGTACTGGAAGCTGGTGGGCATGATCCTCGAGGACAACGCCGGTGGCATGGCCCTGGCGGCAAGCCGGGGATTCCGCGAGGTGGGCACCCACCATGCACACGGGCACGTCAACGGCGAGTGGCGTGACGTGACGGTGATGGAACTGCACCTGGAACAGGCGCGATGAGCACCGCCACTGGCACCGGCCAGCAGGACATGCGCGACATGTTCCGATCGATGCTCCTCATCCGGCGGTTCGAGGAGAAGGCGTCTGAGGAGTACATGGCCGGGCGCATCGGTGGCTTCCTGCACCTGGCCATCGGCGAGGAGGCTGCGGTGGTGGGCACCGTCAGCGCCATGCGTGCCGACGACCCCCTCACATCGACGTACCGCGAGCACGGCCAGGCGCTTGCCCGCGGTGCCGACCCGCGCGCGGTGATGGCCGAACTGCTCGGCAGGTCGACCGGCCTCTGCGGCGGCCGCGGCGGCTCGATGCATCTGATGGACAAGGCCCGGTCGTTCTACGGCGGCTACGGCATCGTGGGAGGCTCCGTGCCGCTGGGGCTCGGGCTGGCGTACGCCGCGCGGTACCGCAAGAGCGACCAGGTGTCGGTGACCATGTTCGGCGACGGCGCCACCAACCAGGGCGTCGTGGCCGAGTGCTTCAACATGGCCGGCCTGTGGGATCTCCCCATCGTCTTTCTCATCCTCAACAACCAGTACGGCATGGGCACGTCGCTTGAGCATGCGGCGGCCGAGGAAGACCTGTATACCCGGTGCAACGCGTACGGCATCCCCTCCTGGAAGGTGGACGGCATGGACGTGATGGCCGTGCGGGGGGCCGTGGCCGAAGCCCTGCGCATCGCCCGTGAGGAGCGCAACCCGGCATGCGTGGAACTGCTGGCCTACCGCTACCGCGGCCACTCGATGAGCGACCCCGACACCGTGCGCGACGCCGACGAGAAGGAGCGCTGGCGCCTGCGCGACCCCCTCGTCACCTTTGAGCGCGTGCTGCTGGGCGAGGCCGTGATGACGGCCGACGACATCGCGGCGATGAAGGCCGAGGTGGAGGCCGTGGTGGAGGACGCCGCGGCATTCGCCGAGGAGAGCCCTGAAGTGCCCGTGGCCGAGCTGGCCGACGACGTCTACGCCAACCCGTTCAACGACGACGCGCGCGGTGGCGCGCTCATGCCATGAGCACCGACCCCGCCAAGCCGGTTGCCTACCGCGACGCGCTGAACCAGGCGCTGCGGGAGGAACTGACCCGCGACCCCGACGTGTTCCTGCTGGGAGAGGACATCGCCGGGTTCGATGGCGCGTTCAAGGTGACCCGTGGCCTCTTGGCCGAGTTCGGTCCGGAGCGCGTGGTGGACACGCCCATCACCGAGGCCGGATTCACCGGCATGGCCATCGGGGCCGCCATGGCGGGGCTGCGGCCGGTCGTCGAGATCATGACCGTCAACTTCGTGATCCTCGCGATGGATCAGATCGTGAACAACGCGGCCAAGATCCACTACATGTTCGGCGGTCAGGCCTCGGTGCCCATCGTCATCCGCATGCCGGGTGGTGCCGGCCACCAGCTGTCGTCACAGCACTCGCAGACCCTCGACGCGTGGTTCGCACACGTGCCCGGCCTCAAGGTGGTGTGCCCGTCGACGCCCGAGGACGCCAAGGGCCTGCTGAAGACGGCGATCCGCGACGACGACCCGGTCATCTTCATCGAGAACGAAGGCCTGTACGGCAAGAAGGGCCCTGTAGGCGGCCCCGACGACCTCATCCCGTTCGGGCAGGCCGCGGTACGCCGGGCCGGCACGCACTGCACCGTCATCGCCCACTCACGCATGGTGTGGGTGGCGCTGCAGGCTGCGGAGGAACTGGCATCGCAGGGCATCGAGGTTGAGGTGATTGATCCGCGTACGTTCCGGCCGCTCGATCTCGACACCCTGGCCAGCAGCGTGCGGCGCACCGGTCATGCCGTGGTCGTCGACGAGGGCTGGCCCGAATACGGCATCAGCGCGGGCCTTGCCACGCTGCTGTACGAGGCTTGCTTCGACTGGCTCGACGCGCCCATCGGGCGGGTGACCTGCGCAGATGTCCCCATGCCGTACGCGAAGAACCTGGAGCAGGCGGCCCTGCCGCAGCCGGCCGACGTGGTGGCCGCCGTGCTCGCCAACATCGGACAGGGAGTGGCCTGATGCCCGAGATGCTCATGCCCAAGCTGTCGGACACCATGGAGGAGGGCACCGTCCTCCACTGGTTCAAGGCCGACGGCGACCAGGTGGCCAAGGGCGAGCCGCTGGTGGAGATCGAAACCGACAAGGCCACGATGACCGTGGAGGCGCCGAACGACGGCACCCTGGCCATCATCGCCCAGGAGGGCGACACCCTCGACGTCGGGGCACCGATCGCGATGATTGGTGTCGGCGCCCCGACCGGCGCCCCGACAGGGGTGGAACCGCCGGGAACCCGCTCCACTGAGATTGCGTCGGCGGAAGACGGACCGGCGGCGCCAAATAAAGACACAGTCGCCACAGGCATCCCGACCACGGACGACGGAACCGCAGACACGATCGCGGCAGCCACACCGACAGCCGCTGCGCCCGTGCCGCCACCGGCCCCACCGACCCCGGCCGCAGCTGCGCCACCGGCACGAACGGCACCCCCCACCGGTGACCGCATCCCGGCATCCCCCCTCGCCCGCAACATCGCCGCACACCACGGCATCGATCTGGCCACCGTCACCGGAACGGGCCCGGGCGGCCGCATCGTCAAGCACGACGTCGAGGCCGTGATCGCTGGCGCCCCGACAGGGGTGGAACCGCCGGGAACCCGCTCCGCCGAGAGTGCGTCAACGGAAGACGGACCGGCGGCGCCAAGTGGGACAGGGGTCCCACCGTCAAGCGCACCCCCGCTCGGCGGCGCAGCCCCAGCGCAGCCCGTACCCCCAAAGCTCCCCCCGCCCGTCCCACGCGGCGACTGGCCCGCCGGCAGGCGCACCCCCCTCACCAAGCTGCAGAAGACCATCAGCCGTCGCATGACCGACGCCCACGCGGTGCCCGACTTCACCCTTGAGCGCGACATCGACACCACGGCCCTCGAGGCCGCCCGGGCCGACCTGCGCGTGGCACTGCCGGAAGACCAGCGGCCAAGCCTGAATGATCTGGTCATCCGCGCGGTGGCCATGGCCGCCCGTGAGCGCCCCGACATGCTCTCGCGCCTCGACGGCGACGACCTGGTGGTGCCGCAGTCAGTCGACGTCGGGGTGGCGGTGTCTGTGCCCGGCGGCCTCATCGTGCCCGTGGTGCGAAACGCCGACCAGAAGGGCGTGCCGCAGATCGCGGCCGAGGTGCGCGACCTGGCACGCCGTGGCCGCGCAGGTGAGCTCCGGCCCGACGAGCTCGAGGGCTCGGCAATCTCGGTGAGCAACCTCGGCATGTTCGGCGTCGACCGCTTCCACGCGGTCATCAACGCGCCCGAGGCCGCCATCGTCGGGGTCGGCCGGTCGGTGGAGCGCCCCGTGGTGGTGGACGGCCACGTGGTGGTGCGTGAGGTGATGACGCTCACCCTGTCGGTGGACCACCGGGTGGCATACGGCGCCGAAGGGGCGACGTTCCTGGCCCGCATCGCCGAGCTGCTGGAGCACCCCGCCGCACTGCTGGTGTGATGCGCCCCGCCCTGCTCGCCCACACCGACCGCATCGGATACATCCCGGCGTGGGACGAGCAGCGTCGACTTGCCGACCTGGTGCGATCGGGCGATGCACCCACGGTCATCTGGCTGCTGGAGCACGACCCCGTGTACACCTACGGCCGGCATGGAACGCGCGAGGACCTCTTCATCACCGACGAGGTGCTGGCCGGCATGGGGGCCACCTGCGTGGCCACCGATCGCGGCGGCCAGATGACCTGGCACGGCCCCGGGCAGGTGACCGGCTATGTGCTGAGCGATCTGCGTGGCGGGCGCGGTGTGCGGCGATTCGTCGAAGCGCTTGTGGACGCCATGACCGACACGTGCCACGCCTGCGGGGTGCCGGCAGCGGAATCCGACCACGACCGCATGGGCACCTACGTCGAGGGACGCAAGGTCGGCAGCGTCGGCATCCGTGTGGCCGAGGGCGTCACCATGCACGGCATCGGGCTCAACCGTGATCCCGACCTGGAGTGGTTCCGCATCATGTCGGCATGCGGGGCACCCGATGTGGTGGCCACGTCAATCGCCGGCGAGGGTGGCAGCGCTGACCGCGATGTGGTGGAGCAGGCCCTGGCGGTTGCACTGGCCCATCGGCTTGACCTCGCCGCCACACCCGGCGGCCTGGTCAGCACCTAGGCCAGCATCTGCTCCCAGGCGACGAGCGCGGCACCGATGAGCGCAGGATCGTCCGGGTTGCCACCCACCTCGGCAATCACGGCGTCCAGTTCATCGGGCGTCAGATCAAATGGCTCGGCATCGGGGCGTGCCGCGCGGAGGAGCTCGGCGAGCGCCTCCGGGTCACCGCTCACGGAACGAGATTGACCGCGGCCGCCAAGGCCAGGATGGCCACAAGCACGCCGTAGCCGGTGTAGGCCTCAGCCAGCAGGAGTATGGCCAGCAGCACCTGCGCAACGACGAGGCCGATCCAGAACCCCGAGGTGATGCCCTTGGCGCCGAAGCCCCAGCCGCCCACGGGCGGGCCCGAGGGCCGGCGGCGGCGTGCGTTGTCGGGGCTGGGGGCCATGCGGGAAACATAGCCACAGGGCAGGCGGCCACGGCGAGATGTGCGTTGCAGACCCCACCAGAGGCCCGCGGCCGCTAGCCTGCCAGCGTCGTTTACCCCGAGAAAGCAGGAGAGCACGCATGGCGCTTGAGATCGGCACCGAGGCACCGGACTTCACCCTGGCCAACAGCGATGGCGAAGAGGTCACCCTCTCGCAGTTCCGCGGTCAGCCTGTGTACCTCAACTTCTACCCGCTGGCCTTTTCGCCCGTGTGCACCGACTGGTTCACCGCGATTGCCGCCGACGACTCGCCCTACGCGGGTGCCGTGGTCATCGGCGTGAGCGTTGACAGCAAGTGGACCCTCGCAGCCTTCAAGGAGCAGATGAAGGCCAACAACGTGCACTTCCTCGCCGACTTCCACCCCAAGGGTGCGGTTGCCCAGGCGTACGACGTGTACATGGACCAGGCCGGCATCTCGGGTCGCTGCACCTACGTCATCGACGCCAACGGCGTGATCGTCGACGTCGACCAGGTGGCCCCGCCCGAGACCCCGGACGCCGACCGCCTCATCGCGTCGCTCGGCGCCTGCAAGGCCTAGTCACCGATGTTCCTGCTGCTGGGGCGGTACCTCAAGCCGATTGACGAGGTGGAGGCACACCTCGACGCACACCGCGACTGGGTTCGCGAACACGCGCAGGCCGGCGTGTTCATCGCGGCCGGGCGTGAGGTACCGCTTCAGGGCGGGCTGATCGTGGCCACCGGCGTCACACGTGACGAGGTGGACGCGATCATCGCCAAGGACCCGTACTTCATCGAGAAGGTCGCGGAGTACGACGTGCGCGAGTACGACGTCGTCATGGCCGTCCCGGGAGCCGCTGCGCTTCAGTCCTAGCGCCCCTTGCCCGGCCTGCGCGGCAACTGTGATCGGGGGCTCGGACTATTCGGCGAAACGTGATCGGGATTTGCGGGGGCCGCAAATCCATCATCACCGGCTCAT
>CAIPNN010000209.1 GCA_903866425.1 uncultured Actinomycetes bacterium | reverse complement strand
GCACCGCCGTGGTGGCGTCACCCAGCGCGCAGAGCACGCCGGGGCCGGGCGGGATGATCGACGGCCATGAGCCGAGCAGTCGCGACAACGCGTTGGCATGCAACGGACCCGCCCCGCCGAACGCGATCAGCGCGTACTCGCGGGGGTCATAGCCCTGTTCGACGGACACGAGGCGCAGCGCGCCGACCATGTTCTCGTTGACGATGTTGTAGATGCCTTGCGCGGCCTGCTGGGTGGTGAGCCCGAGCGCAACGCCGATCTTCTTGACGGCAGTCGTGGCGAGCGCACGGTCAAGGACCATGTCACCGCCGAGTTTTTGCATCTCGGGCAGATAGCCGAGAACGATGTTCGCATCGGCCACCGTAGGCTCCGTACCGCCGCGGTTGTAGGCAGCCGGGCCCGGGTCGGCGCCCGCCGACTGCGGCCCGACGCGCAGCGCCTTGGTGAGCTCAGGGACGTGGGCGATCGAACCGCCACCCGCGCCGACCGTGCGGATATCGACGGAGGAGGCGCGCACGGTGACATCGCCGACCGTCGTCTCACGGCGCAAGCGAGGCTGGCCACCGCTGATGAGGGCGACATCGGTCGAGGTGCCGCCGACATCCACGGTCAGCAGGTTCGGGAATCCGGCCTGCACGGCGACCCAAAGCGCGCCGGTGACACCGCCCGCAGGACCGGACATCAGCAGGTTGACAGGGAACTCCGCCGCCGACGAGGCTGAGGCAAGACCACCGTCCGAGCGAAGGATGTGCAGTTTGGCGTTCTTTGCGACCTTGGCGAGTTTGGCCTTGAGGTTGCTGACATAGCGGTCGACCCGCGGGCGGACATAGGAGTTCGCGACCGTGGTGACGGTACGCTCGTACTCCTGCATCTCCGGAACGACATCGGACGACAGCGAGACTGGCGTATTCGGCAACTCCTCGATCGCGATCTCGCGCACCCGCTGCTCATGCGCCGGGTTGGCGAACGAATTGATGAGCGAGACGGTGAGCGCTTCGATCTGCTGCGACTTGAGGGTGCGCAGGCTCTTGCGCAGTGCATCCTCGTTGAGACCGCGCACGACTTCACCCTTGGCGCTCACGCGTTCGTCGGCCTCGATGGTGCAGGAGAGCGGCGCCATCGGCAGGGACTTGTTGTAGATGATCCAGCCGCCGAGACCGCCCGGGACGTAGGAGCGCGCGATCTGCAGCACCTGCCGGTAGCCTTTGGTGGTGACGAGGCCGACACGAGCACCGGTGCCGGTGAGCACCGTGTTGGTGGCGACGGTCGTGCCGTGCATCACATGGTCGATGATCTGCGGGTCGATGCCCGCACGCTCACAGACGCGGAGGATGCCGTTGAGGACGCCGATCGATTGATCAGCCGGCGTGGAGGGGACCTTGGCGGACCAGGTCTGCCCCGATTTTTCGTGAACCAGCAGCAGATCTGTGAACGTGCCGCCGACATCTACACCCAGACGATATGACATGCGCCCCCCTTTGGGCTCTCGTTGTAGTGAGAACGATTGAGTATCCGGCCTAGCGGCCGCCCACGCAATGCATGGCCGCCCACATGGCTTGGGATATCGCGGCAGACCGTCGCGTGGCGGTCAGACCGCGCGCGAGGCCGCCGGAAAATTGCCCGCCTTCAACAACATCCCCGGGACGGTCCGCCCCAGGGTCTGCTGCAACCACTCGCTGATCGCGAGGAGCCGATCGAGATCTACGCCTGTGGCGATACCGGAGCGCTCGAGCAGATAGACCAGATCTTCGGTCGGGATGTTGCCGGTCGCCGACGGCGCGAGATAGATGCTTACCTCCACCGACGTTTCGTAGGCGGCCTTCGACTTCAACGGCGCGGAGCTCGCGTAACCGATCACGTCGTTATCGTCGACCAGCGCCTTGGGGAGCTCGGCGGAGTTATTGACGTAGGCCGGCGCCACATACAGCGCGCCGTGGTCGCCAATCTCACGCGACACCACGGCCTGGATGCCCGGCGAGTAGCTGTCCTGGAAGTTGTTGGTGCCGTCCATGTTCGCGACGACGG
>CAIPNN010000208.1 GCA_903866425.1 uncultured Actinomycetes bacterium | reverse complement strand
CGGGTCGCCTGGTCGTTGGTGAGGTCGGCTGCACGCGCGACGCTCTTGACGAAGTCAGCCTTGGTCATGGGTCTCCTCGCTTCGATGACCTCCGTACGGAGGCTGCAGCACCTGCTGCGGAGTAGTTTCGAAGGTATCAACGCGTTCGGACGTATCTCCCATCAGAAAGCCATTTCTTGATCCTGAGCAGGGAATATGCGCACCTCGAGGTTGCAATGCCCGCACCGGGGCTCGTTGCCGTGCGTTTCTCCCAGCGCAATGGGGGATCCGGGCGGGGCGAGGCCGCTGATCGCCTTGACCTCACGCTGAGCCTCATCGCGTGGACCGTGCACCGCATGCACGAAGACCATGGCCCGGCCTTCGGTGAGGCCGTCAGGCGGCTGGCCTCGGCCATCGCCGACAGCGCGGATGGCACGATCCCTGAAGGAATCCTGCGTGCGCAGGGCCGGGGCGGGCCGTCGATGGAAGTGCAGTTCACCGAGTGGCCGTCGTCGCGCGGCGGCACCCGCGTGCGCATCAACCTCGAGAAGTCCGCGGTCGGTCCGGTGGGTGTGCTCAAGTCGCCGCCCAAGTCGCCACAGGTGCTGGGCCTCGCCGCGCTGGTGGCCGGGGCGTGGGATGCCCGCCAGGAGGATGCCCACGGGCGCCTTGCCCTTGCCCTTGCGATGGAGGGCCTGCTCGCCTGGTACCGCGAGGCACATCGCATGACACCCCCGCGTCAGGCGGTTGAGGCGGCGCGTACGCATGCCATGGACCGCCTCGAGGCCGCCGGTCGCAGCCTGCCTCCCGCGCTGGGCTAGTCCTCCTGG
The DNA here is from genome assembly GCA_903866425.1 of uncultured Actinomycetes bacterium. Taxonomy (GTDB): domain Bacteria; phylum Actinomycetota; class Thermoleophilia; order Miltoncostaeales; family Miltoncostaeaceae; genus SYFI01. Next base: position 12,003 of record CAIPNN010000208.1, on the reverse strand, counting down.
CCGCGCATCGCGTCGGCCATGTCGGCGATGGCCGACACCACTTCCTCATTGGCCAGCGTGGTGACATCCCCGAGGTTGCGCTGCTCCGACACATCCTTCAGCAGCCGGCGCATGATCTTGCCCGATCGGGTCTTGGGCAGATCGGGCGTGAGCACGATCGACTTGGGCTTGGCGATGGCGCCAATGCGCATGGCCACATGGTCGCGAAGCTCCGCGATGATCCGATCGTCGCCCTCAAAGCCGTCCCGCAGCGTCACGAAGGCGGCGATGGCCTCACCGGTGACCGGGTCGGCGCGTCCGATCACTGCGGCCTCGGCGACGGCAGGGTGATCCACGAGCGCGCTCTCGATCTCGATGGTGGAGAGGCGGTGTCCCGATACGTTCATCACGTCGTCAATGCGACCGAGCAGCCACATGTCACCATCGGCATCCTGCCGGCACCCGTCGCCCGCCAGGTACTTGCCCGGAAACCGCTCCCAGTAGGTGGACACATAGCGGTCGTCGTCACCCAGCAGGGTGCGGAGCATGGAGGGCCACGGGTGGGTGAGCAGCAGGTAGCCACCCTCGCCACCCGCCACGGGCTGGCCATCCTCACCGACGATCTCGGCGTGGATTCCCGGCAGCGTCTTGCCGGCCGATCCGGGCTTGAGCGTGTCGAGGCCCGGAAGCGGACTGATCATGATGCTGCCGGTCTCGGTCTGCCACCAGGTGTCGACGATGGGTGCGGCATCGCCACCAATGTGCTCGCGGTACCACTCCCACGCCTCGGGATTGATGGGCTCGCCCACGCTGCCGAGCAGGCGGATGCGCGAGAGGTCGTGTCCGGCCGGCTCCTGATCACCCCACTTCATGAACAGACGGATCGCGGTGGGGGCCAGGTAGAGGATGGTGACGCCGTACCGCTCGGCGATGCCCCACAGGCGGTCCTGCGCGGGATGGCCGGGTGCGCCCTCGTACATCACGCTGGTTGCGCCGTTGGCCAGTGGCCCGAACACGATGTACGAGTGCCCGGTGATCCAACCGATATCAGCGGCGCACCAGTACACGTCGTCGTCGCGCAGGTCGAACACGTTGGCATGGGTTGACGCGGCGCCCGTGAGGTAGCCGCCGCTGGTGTGCACGATGCCCTTGGGCTTGCCGGTGCTGCCCGACGTGTAGAGCACGAACAGCATCTGCTCGGCGTCCATGGGCTCGGCGGGGCAGTCGGGCGATGCTGCTGCCTCGAGCTCGTGAAACCACAGGTCGCGTCCCGGGGTCCAGTTGACGTCGCCGCCGGTGCGTTGCGCAACCACGGAATGGGTCACGCCGGGCGCACCGTCGAGCGCATCGTCGGCATTCGCCTTGAGCGGTACGGTCTTGCCGCCACGCCAGCCCTCGTCCTGGGTCACCAGCACGGTGGCGCCGAAGTCGTTCATGCGCTCGCGGAGTGCCTCGGCGGAGAAGCCGCCGAACACCACGGTGAATGCGGCACCCAGCCGCGCGCAGGCGAGCATGGCGATCGGGAGCTCGGGCACCATGCCCATGTAGATGGCCACGCGCCCGCCACGCGCCACGCCGAGGCCTGCCAGTGCGTTGGCGAAGCGGCACACACGATCGTGCAGGTCGCGATAGGTGAGCGCGAGGGTGTCGCCGGGTTCGCCCTCCCAGTGGAAGGCCACCGTGTTGCCGCGGTCGGGGAGATGGCGGTCGAGGCAATTGGCCGCCACGTTGAGGGTGCCACCCGTGAACCAGCGGTAGAAGGGGGCGTTGTCGTCGTCAAGCGCGCGCGTCCACGGGGTGTCCCAGGTGAGGCGCCCTGCCTGCGCTTCCCACCAGGCCACGGGATCGGCATCGGCGTCGGTGACCACTCCGCGGCTGTTGATACGCGCCGCCGCTGCGAATGCCGGGGGCGGGGGGTACTCCGCGCCGTCTGCCTGCAGGTTGCTGATCGCTGGGCCGGACTCGCTCATTTCCTACTCCTCGTGGAGCTCGGGGTCACCTCGGTGAGTGTACGCGGGGGATCGCGTCGTCCATGGGCCCGCGACGTGCGGCCATCAGCCGCTGGGTGCGGAGGGCGTCTCAGCGCCCGGCGTGCCCGGAGCCACGCCGATCACCTTCGGCGGTGCCAGGTACACGGTGGTGAAGTCGCCGTCGCTCACAAGTTCGGAACCCTTGTAGACCTTGCGGGAAATCGTCACCGAGTAGCCCTTGTCACCCGAGGTGATCTCCTGCTCCTGCCCTGCCGGAATCCCTTCGGTGGCCACGTAGCGGGTCTTGGGCTCAGTGAAGTCGAAGGGCTCGCTGGTGCTTTCCTCCACCTTGCGGTCGAACGAGGTGGAGTAGATCGACACGGTGATGCTGTCGCTTGAGTTGACCACCTTGATGAGCGCCGAGGCATCCCAGTTGTTGGTGATGACCAGATCTGGGGTGGGCCACGAGATGGTCGCTTCACGGCCGAGCGGGTAGCGATCGATGTACAGCTGGTGCGCGCTGTGCGCGTTCAGCTCAAAGCCCGCGAAGAATGCCGCGTTGAAGAGCGTGGTGGCCACCTGTGACACACCGCCTCCCACCGAATCGACGTGCAGGCCATCGGCCAGCATCGGCGCGGCCACGAAGCCCCGCTCGACCGTGCGCTCGCCGAGGGTCTGATTGAGCGACAACTTGCCCTGCGGCGGAATGATCGTTCCGTTCAGGATCTGAGACGCCCGGCGGATGTTGGTGACCCTGGGCTCACCGGGGTAATAGGGGGTGGTGTACGAGCCCACCTGTTCCTGAATACCCAGTGCCTGCGCCTTCTCGGTGGTGAACACGGGGTTCTGGTCGGCGTATGACGCCTCCGCCGGCCGGTCCTCGCCCATCAGCCCACCGGCCACCTGCTTGCCGTCAACCAGCCGCCCGTTCTTCGAGGGCACGATGATGACCCGCGTGCCGCGCACCTGGAAGCGCGCCGGAGCGGGGATGACCGAGGTGGTCGGGTAGGCGGCGATGAGCGGCTTCCGCAGGTCCTCGCCTGAGAGCGACAGCCCCTTCGCGCCGAAGTGGAAGGCCGCCGCCACTCCGGCCGGGTCGAGCGTCGCCTGCACGTCGTCCACCGAGACCTGCGTGCCACGCTGCAGCACCTGCTGCGCCTGGCGCACCTGATCCTCTGCCGCTGCGGTGGTGAATGTGGGGTGGGCCACCTTGACGGGCAGTTGCAGGTTGGACGGCAGGGTCGCGAGGTCGCCCGAGATCATCTGCGCCAGGCGCTTGCGATCAAGCACACGACCGTCCGACTGCGGCCGCACGGTGAACTGTGTGCCCGATACCTCCACGCGGGCGTTCTGCTCCGGGCGGTCCACCTGCGTGGCGATATCGGCCACCCATGCGTCGACCGCTCCCTTTCGGTACGACACCGGAAGGGGCGAGGCAACGGGGTCGGCACCGGTGATGGCGCGAAAGCCCCGGACGACGCGCGATGGCGATGCATCGGCCGCCATGGCCTTGGCGCCAGCCACATCTGCGCTGCCGCCAAGATCGGTGGGGCGCATGACGGTCAGCACGCCGTTGTCCACGCGCAGCGTGACCAGCCGGTTGGCAAGGGCCGTGCCCTTTGCCTTGAGCGCGGCGTCAACCTGGGGTGCGTCCTGCCCCATGTCGACGCCCGCGACGGTCACCTGTGGCGCGACGCCCCCGCTGCCGCCGGCAATGAGCAGCACCATGACCGCAACGATGGCGGCCCCAACGGCGATGGCGACGGCCTTCGCACGCCCGCCGGCCTTGCGTGCAGGGCGGCGCGTGCGGTCGCGTGGTGGTCGGGGGTCACGTCGTGGCGGTCGGGTCTCAGTCATATGGATGTCAGGGCCGGAGAATAAGGCACGCGCCCGACATGAATGTCAGACGTGGTGCCGACCGGCCCCGATGGCCTGCACCGCTGTGAGGCCGCTGCGTACTGCGCCCTCCATCGTGGCGGGCCAACCGGTGGCGGTCCATGTTCCCGCGAGGGTGATGCCATCCACCGGCGTCACGGGCCCCGGGCGCCGCGCCGCCTGCCCCGGACCGGGCGCGAAGGTGGCGCGGGCGTCCTTCACCACCGCCCACTGCATGAGGTCGGCATGCAGTGCGGCGGGGAAGAGCGCCCGGATCTCAGCGTCCATCTGCTCGGCAAGTGCCGGGCGGGGCACGCCCATCTCGTCGTGCGCTCCCGAGATCGAAAGGGCAAGGTGCTGGCCGGGTGCGCCCTCGCCCGTGATGGCCGTGCGGTCGAAGATCCACTGCACCGGGCTGTCGACCACCGCGAGGATGGGCTCCGACATCACCGGCCGGTCGTACCAGAGGTGCACGTTCACGATGGGCGCGGTACCGAGATCGGGGTCAACCGGAAGGGCGTCCGGCGCCACGGTGCGCGCCCGCCCGGGGGGCAGGGCCAGCACCACTGCGTCGGCAGCAATCTCCCGGCCATCGTCGAGTACCACTCCCTCGCCATGCGCCTGAGTCACTGCGGCACCGGTGATCACCTCGCCTCCGCGCTTCATCAGCAGCCAGCGTGTGGGCGCGTCCACAAGGTGCGAGAGCCCGGTGAGCGACCAGCCGATGGCGGAGTTGCCGCGCGTGCGCATGAGGCCCTCGGTGAGCACGAACATGGCGAGTGCCGCCGACACCCGGTCGCTGCGATCGTTGCAGGTGGGCAGCACGATGAGATCCCAGAAACGCTCGATTGCGGAATCGCCCTGGCCGTGGTCACGCAGCCAGTCGCCGAACGACACGTCGTCGAGCGCGTCCCGCCCTCGCGGACCCATGGCGGCGATTGCGAGGAGCGCGCGAAGCGCCCGTGCGCGCTCACGGGTACCGAGCAGGCCGTAGCGCGAGAACGACGGCCCCATGTGGAGCGGTGGGGGCAGGCGGGCCGCGGTGAGCACGCCGCGCGCACCGGCACGGTCGCGGACGTCCACGCGCAGTGCGGGCTGCAGGTGGGTGAGATCGAGCGATCCCAGCTGCGCGAGCAGCGACATGTACGCGGTGCAGCAGCCCAGGTGCACGTGCTGCCCATTGTCGATCTCCACCCCACTGCGGGGCTCCGTGAAGCTGAAGGCCTTGCCGCCGAGAAACGGCCGCCGCTCCACCAGTGTGACCCGCGCACCGCGGGCCGATGCCTCCACGGCGGCCGCAATGCCCGCGAGGCCGCCACCGGCGACCACAACGCGGGTGCCGGCCAGGTTCACCGACGCCTCGCCGTGAACGCGCGGGCGACGGAGCGCGCCATCAGCGACGCCTTGCGCCTGCCCGACAGCGACACGCGCCCGCGCGTGTAGTCGTAGCCGCCTGCGGTGATGCGGGCGAGGATGTCGCCGTAGAGCGCGGCGAGCATGCCGACGCACATGCGCGCCCGCAGGTCGAGCAGCGGGATGAGCTGCTCGCCGCGGCCGAAGTAGTCGCGCGCGCGGTCGCCCTGTATCTGCATGAGGCGGAACATCTCGGGGGTCATGCGGTCGCCCAGGATGTCGTCCTCGGTCACACCACAGGCCGCCATCTCGTCGGCCGGCAGATACACGCGGTCGCGCTCGGCGTCCTCCTGGACGTCGCGCATGATGTTGACCACCTGCATCGCCACACCGAGATCCTCGGCATGCTGCACGGCAATGGGCTCGCGGAAGCCGAACACATGCAGCGACAGCACACCCACTGCACCGGCCACGCGGTCGCAGTAGCCCTTCAGCGCCGGCCAGTCGGCGTAGCGATCGATGGCCAGGTCCATCTCCACGCCGTCCACCAGCGCGTCCATCGGGGCACGGGGGATTCCGAAACGCCGCACGGCGTCCGCCAGCGCGATGAGCACCGGGTCGTCGCCGGGGATGTCGCCGTCGTACGCGCGGGCCACTTCCGCCCGACGGGCAGCGACGGCGGCCAGCTTGGCGTCCAGATCGTCAACGCCGTCGACGGAGTCGTCGCACAGGCGACTGAAGGCATAGAGGGCGTGGATGCCGCGGCGTCGCTCGCGGGGCAGCAGGATGAACCCGAAGTAGAAGTTGCGGGCCTCGCTGCGGGTGATCTCGGTGCAGCGGTCGTACGCCTCGTCCACGGTGATCATGCGCCGGTCACCGCACCCTTCAGCACACCCGCCGCCATGCGCGCGCGCCCCGCCTTGCCGGGCGCCGGGCGCCGGGCGATGGTGTCAAAGCCCTGCTTGGCGATCGCATCGCATACCCAGAGGCCGCCTGATGTGAACATGGCGATGTCGGGCCGTACGCGCTTCGGCACCATGCCGCGAAGCGGTGCGCCCTCCACCAGCATCGCGCGGGCGCGCCACACCTCCATGCGCACCAGTTCCCGCAGTGCCGGCGATGCCTCCGGGGCGGTCAGATCGTCAATGGTCACACCGAACAGGGCCATGTCCTCAGCGGGCAGGTACACGCGGTCGCGTTCTTCCAGATCGCGTCGGATGTCCTGCCAGAAGTTGACCAGCTGCAGGCCCGCGCAGGTGGCGTCCGACAGGTAGCCGCACCGCTCGTCGTCGAGTCCGAGCACGCCGAGCACCATGCGGCCAACCGGCATGGCCGAGTAGCGGCAGTAGTCGATGAGGTCCTCGTGGGTCTCCCAGCGGGAGATGCGCTGGTCCATGCGGTTGGCGTCCACCAGTGCGTGGAACGGCTCTGGCCCGAGCGCCCTGCGGCGCACCACGTCCTGTAGCGCCAGAAGGATCGGGTTGTCGGGCGTGCCATCCCAGCACCGCGCCAGGTCGTCGTCCCAGGCGTCGAGCATGGCCAGGCGCTCGTCGCGGCTGGCATCGCCTGCGTCACCGATGTCGTCGGTGACCCGGCAGTACGCATAGATGGCCCGCATGTCGGCACGGATGTCGCGCGGCGCCAGCATGAACGCCACCGGGAAGTTCTCGTCGTGGGCCCGGGCGATGGCCTCGGCCTGGGCGCGCGGGTCGCTCACGCCGTGTGGCGGTTGGCGTAGCGGCCCAGGGCGGTGACGGGGAAGTAAAGCCGGTAGTAGTGGTACTTGATCATGAAGTCGAGCGGGAACCCGGTGCCGGTGAAGGCGTCCTCATCCCATGCGCCGTCAGCACGTTGCTGATCAACGAGCCACGCAACGCCGCGCTCCACCGCCGGGTCGTCGAGGTCAACGGCCATCAGGCCGAGCAGCGCCCATGCGGTCTGTGACGCCGTGGACGGGCCCACACCGGCATGGGCCTCGTCGGCGTAGCTTCGGATGTCCTCGCCCCAGCCGCCGTCATCGTTCTGGTGGTCGCGCAGCCACTGGGCTCCGCGCTGCACCCAGGGCTCGCGCATGTTCACGCCGCAGGCGTGCAGCGCGGGCAGCACGGCACCCGTGCCGTACACGTAGTTGACGCCCCATCGGCCCCACCACGCGCCGTTGGCCCGCTGGGTCGACTTGAGATAGGCAATGCCGCGGCGGATCGCCGGGTGTCCGTGCGGCACCCCGCAGTCGATGAGCGCCTCGAGCACGTGTGACGAGACGTCCTCAGTCGGTGGGTCCACCACCTCGCCGAAGTCGCAGACCGGGAACTGCCCCACGAGCGTGCTGTCGTTGTCGATATCGAACGAGCCCCAGCCGCCATTGGCGCTCTGCATGGTCAGCAGCCAGTCCACACCGCGGCGCACAGCGGAATGGTCGCGGGGCACGCCGGCCTTCAGCAGTGCGATGAGCACCTCTGCCGTGTCGTCGGTGTCGGGGTACCACTCGTTGTGCAGTTCGAATGCCCAGCCGCCGGCATCGCCGCGACGGGGGATGCGGCGCCAGTCGCCCTCACGCGTCACCTCGCGGGCCAGCAGCCAATCGCGCGCACGGGCCACGGCGTCGTCGTCATCGGCCGTGCCCGTTTCGCTGATGGCGATTGCCGCGAGCGCGGTGTCCCACACCGGCGACACGCACGACTGCATGCGCATGCGGCCGTCACGACGCAGCATGAAGTTCGAGAAGCCATCGAGTGCCCGGGTGATGACCGGGTGGTCGAGCGGCATGCCGAGGGTGTGGAGGGCGAAGATCGAGTACACCCACGGCGGCTGGATGCCGGCCCATGAGCCGTCCGCCTCCTGGCGGTCGAGGATCCACTCGCGGATGCGCTGCTCTGATCGACGCCGGAGCGGCTTGTACGGGTGGCGGTTGTACCAGCGGGCCACGGGCATGAGGCGCGCCATCCACTTGGTGAGGGGGCCGGGCGCGCGCGGTGCGGGGCCGTCGACGCTGCCGGGGGCTTCGGCGAATACCTCATCCACCGAGGGGGCCTGGGTGAACGATGGATTGCGCGACAGGATCACGAGCATCGGCACGAATGTCCCGCGGGCCCACGATGCGAATCGGTACACCGAGATTGGTGCGCGCGGCGGAAGCATCATCAGCTCAGGCGGCGCGGCGGGCAGGGCATCCCATGGGTACTTGCCGAGCACCGCGAGCCAGAGACGCGTGAAGAAGCGCGCCTGGTTGCCCCCACCCTTCGACAAGATGAAGTCGCGCGCACGGACGAGCGGCTCGGCATCAACCGGAAGTCCGGCGAGCCGGAGCGCGTACCAGGCCTCCACTGAGATGGAGAGATCGCCCTCGCCGCCAAACCACACCGGCCATCCGCCGTCCTCGCCCTGTGTGGCAAGCAGCTCGGCGGCAATGCCGGCCCGGTCGTCGTCGGTGGCAACGCCCAGCGCCTCGAGCAGGAAGAGCTGCTCGGCGGTGATGGACGAGTTACTTTCGAGCTCGCCCCACCAGTAGCCGTCGTCGTCCTGCAGGTCGCGCAGGTGTGAGGCGCCGCGATCGGCGGCCAGGCGCGCGGCTCCGTGCAGTTCGCGTCCCGTGAGGTGGCCGGTGGTCACGCGGCGTCCGCCAGCATCGCGGTGACTGCGGGCACGAGACCCCGGCGGGCGGCATTGGCACCGCGGGCGAGGCGCGTCCATGCGGCGATCTCGGACGGGTGGGCAACCAGTCGCCGGGCCATGGCCATGCCATGCACCCGCCCGTCCTCATCCACGAGCCCGTCGAAGTGCGGCAGCACGTCGCCCGCGCGGTCGGTGACTGCGCGCACGGCGGCGAAGGGCACGCCTGCGCGGGCGCAGGCCCGCGCGATCCCCGCGCTCTCCATGTCGACCGCCACTCCCACAAGTGCAGCGCGCGCGGCGCGGTCCGACACCACCCCGGGCGTGGTCACAAGTGTCCCGTGCCGGTGGCCGGCCCCCGCGGTGAGGGATGCGTCGCACGTGAATGCCTCGCCCGTGGCGGCATCGAGCACACGCTCGGGCACCACCACGTCGCCCAGACCGAGCGCCGGATCGAGCGCACCGCAGAACCCGGTGGAGATTGCCGCCACGGCGCCGTCGGCGATCGCCGCTTCGGCATGGCGTTCGGCCGGACCCGCGCCCATGCCGGTGACAACCACGCGCACGTCGGGACCGCGCAGCCCGCGCAGCATTCGCTCCTCTGCCGGTACCGCGCAGAGGAGCGCAATGACGCCCCTGCTCACTCCGTGCCGCCTGCCTGGATCATCCGCGCGCGAGGGCCAGCAGATCCTTCGGCTTCGAGAACGCGTCGAGGATGGTCGACGCCTCGTAGCCGCAGTGCATGAGGCAGTTCGCGCACCGGGGGTCACGGTCGGTGCCGTAGGCCTCCCAGTCGGTGTCCTCGAACAGTTCCTTGATGGTGTCCACGTGCTTGTCGGCGAGCATGTAGCACGGCGACCGCCATCCCTCGACCGTGTACGTGGGCATGCTCCATGCCGAGCAGCGGTAGTCGCGCTTGCCCTGCAGGAACTCGTGGAACAGCGGGTTGTTGTAGAAGGGGATGTCGAGCCCCTCGCATCGCGCGTGCACGTCCGAGTACAGCGCCTGCGCCTCTGTGCGGGCCAGGAACTGCTCGCGGTCGTGGGTGACCGACTCGTAGTCGTAGCCCGGGGAGGTGATGCAGCCCTCCACGCCCATGTCCTTGAGGTACTTGAAAAGGTCGACGTACTCGTCGGCGGGCGTGCCGCGGAAGATCGTGGTGTTGGTGCACACGCGGTACCCGCGGGCAATGGCCTCACGCATGTGCGCGGTGGCCTTCTTGAACACACCCTGACGGTCAACGGCGTGGTCGTGCACCGACTCCATGCCGTCGATGTGCACCACGAAGGCGAAGCGCTTTTGCGCCTTGATCTTTTCGAACGCGCGGTCCATGAGGATGCCGTTGGTGCACAGGTAGACGAATCGGCCCTGGTCGATGATGCCCTGGACGATCTCGCCGATCTGCTTGTGAATGAGCGGCTCGCCACCGGGGATGTTGACGATGGGCGCCCCGCAGTCCTCAGCGGCCTGCAGGCATTCCTCCACCGTCAGGCGCTTGTGGAAGACGTCCTTGTATTCCTGAATGCGTCCACAGCCGCTGCACGCCAGGTTGCACAGCTCGAGGGGCTCGAGCATGAGCGTGAACGGGAACATCTCCTTGCGCTGCAACAGATGCTTCTTGGCGATGTAGGTCGCCATGCCGAGCTCAAGTGATACGGGCCTTCGGGGCACCGGTGTCCTCCTGCGGGGTACGTGTGGACGTGCAACGCTGGCACCGTATCCCACCGGGCGGGCGCCGACCACCCGCGGGCTGTTGGTCGCGCTAGCTCTGGCGCGCGAACGCGGTGTCGGCGATGCCCGCGAGGTCGTCCACGGGGCCGTCCACCTGGCCGAGCAGGGCAATTGCGCGGGCGTGTGACTCGGCGGCCAGTTCTCGTGCGCGATCCATGCCGTGCAGGCTCACGTAGGTCACCTTGCCGAGGCGCTCATCGGTGCCAACGGCCTTACCAAGCGCCTCCTCCGAGCCGGCCACATCGAGGATGTCGTCGACGATCTGGAAGAGCAGCCCAAGCTCGCGGGCGAACGCGCGATAGGCGTGCTCCTGCGCGGGCGGGGGTGGGGCGAGCACCAGCGCGACGTGCACGGCGCAGGCCATGAGCCGTCCGGTCTTGAGCGCGTGTACCCGGGCGAGGGCCTCGGCCGAGTTGCCCCCGGCATCTTCGATGTCGAGGTACTGCCCACCGACCATGCCCACCACTCCCGCGGCGGTACTCAGCTCACGCAGCACACCCACCTGCACCGCCGGGCCACCGCCCTGGTCATCGCACACCATGCGCACGGCCTCGGCGAACAACGCATCGCCCGCGAGGATGGCCACGTCGTCGCCGTACTTCATGTGGCACGTGGGCATGCCGCGGCGCAGGTCGTCGTCGTCCATTGCCGGCAGGTCGTCATGGATGAGCGAATACGTGTGGATGAGTTCAATCGCGGCTGCCGCGGGCATGAGCTCCTCGGGGTCGCGCCCGAGCGCCTCGGCGGTGGCCAGTGCAAGGACCGGGCGGATGCGCTTGCCGCCGGCGAGCAGCGAGTAGCGCATGGCCTCCACCAGCCCCTCGGTGCCTGCGGCCTCGGCGTCGGCCTCGGGGTCGCCGGTCATGAACCAGAGCCCGCTGAGGTATTCGTCAACGCGGGCACGCAGGTGCTCGGGGTACTTGGCGTGGATTGCCGGTGCGTTCGTGTCACTCATCCGGCCGCAGGGTACCGACCGGCATGGCGCATGCCCTCTGCTGGTACCGTCATTCGTCGTGCGTGCCCTCGTGCTTCATGGCCCGGGCGACCTCCGACTGGAGGACGTCCCCGTCCCGGATCCCGCTGCCGGTGAGGTGGTGCTGGCCGTGGAGCGTGCCCTCACGTGTGCCACCGACGCGAAGATCCTGCGGAATGGCGCGCACCCGTCCATCGCGCCGGTGCCGGCGCCGCTGGGCCACGAGGTGTGTGGCGCGGTGTCTGCCGTGGGCGATGGGGTGGAGGGCGTGCGGGAGGGCGACCTGATGGTTGCGGCCAATTCGGCCCCGTGCGGTCAGTGCCCCCCGTGTGTGGTGGGGCGCCCGTCGCTGTGTGAGCACATCACGTATCTCTTCGGCGCCTATGCCGAGTACCTGCGGGTGCCCGCCCCGATCGTGGCGCGCAACCTGCTGCCCGTGCCCGACGGGCTTGCTCCGGAGCGCGCCGCCATGGTGGAGCCGCTGGCCTGCGCCGTGCGCGGTGTGCAGCGCGT
>CAIPNN010000207.1 GCA_903866425.1 uncultured Actinomycetes bacterium | reverse complement strand
GGTGCTCCGGTGGGCCATGGCACCCCGGGGCCCATGGCTGCCCGACTGCGGCAGGCGTACACCGCGCAGTAGCCGCGTCGCGTAACTCGGGCAGGTTGTGACCCCTCGGCAGGGGGGCACCCGGCGCCACGTGAGTACCGCCGGGCCTAGGCCTTCTTCGCCCCTCGGCCGCCGCCGCGCGACGGCTTCTCCGTACTGGGCGCGGTCACCTTGTGGCCCAAGAGGCGCATGGCCTTGAGGCCCAGCGACAGCTTTTCGCGGTCGTCGGTCTTGCCGATGTCGAGGCCCGCGAGTTCCGCGATGCGGTCGAGGCGGTACCTGATGGTGTGACGGTGGGTGTAGAGCGTTGATGCCGTGGCCGCCAGGTTGCAGTCGAGATCGAGATAGGTGGCGACGGTGCCCACGAGTTCGGTCTGGTACTGCTCGTCGTACCGCACCAAGGGCGCGATGGTCTGGTCGTAGAAGGCGTCGAGTTCTTCCGGCTTGTCGGCGAACACCTGGAACAGCAGCTTGTAGGTGCCGGTCTCCTCAAAGGTGACCACCTGGCCGGAACGGCCGAGCCGCTCGCCGATGCTGAGCGCGAGCTGGGCCTCATCGATGGCCGACCCGAGGCGCTCCGGGTCGGCCTGATGGCGCGACAGCGCAAGGGTGAGCGTAAGACCGGGCACCGTCGGGCCGGTGGCTGCCAGCAGGCGGCGGGCCAGCGTGTGCGCGAGTTCCTCCGGGCTCTCCCCCTCCTCGCCCTCCACACGGTTTGGCAGCAGCACCACCAGAAGGCCCTCGTGCCAGTCGACCAGCGCACGCGGCCAGTGCAGGTCGAGCACCGCGCGCGTCTGCTGCATGAAGCGGCGCACCAGACGCGGGTCGGTGATGACCCGGCCCTCGCTGTGCGGATCCTGCAGCGTGCCCACCAGCGCGATGGCGCCGTCGGTGAGGTCGGCGCCCAGATGGCGTGCGCGACGCACCAGCGACTCGCGGCTCACCACCTCGCCGGCCAGCAGTTCTTCAATGAGCTCTCCGCGCAGGCGTGCCTCGGTATCGACCCGGGTGTCTTCGCGCACGCGCTCAACCAGCAGGGCGTCGGTGAGCGCGGGGATGACCGGGTCGGCCACCGGGGAGTCCTTCATCCACACCACCAGCACACCGGCCAGCGTGCCGTCGCCTTCCAGCTGGATGATCTGCGCGCCGCTGATGCCGGCTTCCTTGAACGGGCCGAGCAGCGATGCGGGCCCGTGGCCACGGGCGGCCTCGATGGCCTCCTCAAGCTGGTCCTCGCGGGCGTCGGAGATGCCGGCAGCACCCAGGATGTCGAGGTACTCGTCGAGGATGGCCACGGGGGCCTCCAGCAGTTCGGACGCCGCCTCGGCGATGCCGGGCACACCGCGGCCCGAGATGAGCGCCTGGCGGAACACCCGGCGCGAGTCGCGCTCGCGGGCCTCGCCCGAAAGGGCCTGGGCGATGGCGGACAGCACATCGCCCCACGGGCGGTCGTCGGGAATGATGATGACCGGCACCTTGGGCGAACCGGAGATGGCGGCACGCGAGATGGCGGCCACCACTCCGGCGGGCACGCTCTTGCCGATACCTGTGGGCGCCACCAGCAGTCCGCCATCGGCCGGGGGTGCCGCAGGATCGTCGAGTACCAGGGCGCTCACCATGACGCCCTCGGCACCGTCCTCCGGCACCAGCACGGCACCGTCGAGCGCAGGCAGGGCCAGCACGTCTGCGAGGGGACGGCCAGCGACAGCCTGAGTGACGGTACGGCCTGATGTGCGTGAACCGGTGCTCACATACGAAGCATGAACCACGCGCAAACCGGCCACAAGCCCCTGAGGAGCGGGTTTGTCCCCATGCACAAACGCGGCATCGCGCTTCTTGGCCACTGCGATGGCCCGCGGAATGGGCAATCTCCCTATTCTGCGGAAGCCGGATGAGCCGGTATGCGCTCCGTTCCCGGGGGAAGACCCCTCCCACGCCCAGCGCATGTACAAGATCAGGAGGATCAGTCGAGACATGCCGACCCGCGAGAAGAACGTCGAAGCAGCGCAGTGGTTCGCCGATGGCCCCAGCGCCGTTGAGGTAGTTGACCTGACGCTCCCCGAGAACAACATCTACGGGGAGAACGTCTTCGGTCCCGCCGCCCAGCGCGCGCGCCTGCCGAAGGCTGTGTACCGCAAGCTGCAGGCCACCATTGAGCGTGGCGCCGAGCTCGACCCGTCCATCGCGGACGCCGTGGCGAGTGCCATGAAGGACTGGGCGCTTGCCAAGGGTGCCACCCACTACACCCACTGGTTCCAGCCGCTCACCGGCTCGACCGCCGAGAAGCACGACTCGTTCTTCGGCCCCACGGGTGACGGCACCAGCCTCGCCGAGTTCTCGGGCAAGGAGCTCATCCAGGCCGAGCCCGACGCCTCGTCGTTCCCGACCGGTGGCATCCGCGCCACGTTCGAGGCCCGCGGCTACACCGCATGGGACCCGACCAGCCCGGCGTTCATCCTGGAGAACCCCAACGGCGCAACGCTGTGCATCCCCACGGCATTCATGTCGTGGACGGGTGAGGCGCTCGACAACAAGATCCCGCTGCTGCGTTCGATGGAGGCCCTCTCGTCATCCGCCCTCAAGGCGCTCGCCCTGTTCGGCGACGACGAGAGCCAGCGTGTGTTCACCACGGTGGGCGCCGAGCAGGAGTACTTCCTGGTCGACGAGCAGTACTACTTCGCGCGCCCCGACCTCATCAACACGGGCCGCACGCTGTACGGCGCCAAGCCGCCGAAGGGTCACGAGCTTGACGACCACTACTTCGGCAGCATCCCCGAGCGCGTGCTGGCCTACATGATGGAAGTCGAGCGCGAGCTCGCCCGCCTGGGTGTGCCCATCAAGACCCGCCACAACGAGGTGGCCCCGGGTCAGTACGAAGTGGCTCCCATCTTCGAGAGCTCCAACGTGGGTGCCGACCACCAGCATCTGGTCATGCAGACCCTGCAGAAGGTGGCCCGCAGCTACGGCCTGGTGTGCCTGCTGCACGAAAAGCCCTTCGCCGGCGTCAACGGCTCGGGCAAGCACAACAACTGGTCGATGGGCACCGACACCGGCAGCAACCTGCTGGAGCCCGGTGACACCCCGCACGACAACCTGCAGTTCCTGTTCTTCGCCGCGGCGGTCATCCGCGCGGTCGACAAGTACGCGGGGCTGCTTCGCGCAACCGTGGCCACGGCGGGTCAGGACCACCGCCTGGGTGCCAACGAGGCACCGCCGGCCATCATCAGCGTGTACCTCGGCGGAGAGATCCAGAAGGTGATGGAGGCCTGCGCCAGCGGCAAGGCCATGCGCTCCACTCCGCGCTCGTTCCTGGGCCTCGGCACCCCGGTGCTGCCGTCCATGCCGCTGCACGCGGGTGACCGCAACCGCACCAGCCCGTTTGCCTTCACCGGCAACAAGTTCGAGTTCCGCGCCCTGGGTTCGAACCAGGAGCTGGGCCTGCCCAACACGATTCTCAACACGATCGTGGCGGAGAGCATCGACCACCTGTCGGCCGAGCTGAAGCGCAAGCTGGGCAAGCGCGGGGCAACGCTCGAGAAGTCGGTCATCGAGGTCGTGCGCGAGGCATACCGCGAGCACGGTCGCGTGGTGTTTGACGGCGACGGCTACTCGGAGGCGTGGCACAAGGAGGCCGAGAAGCGTGGCCTGCTCAACCTGCGCACCACTCCGGACGCCCTGCCGCAGTTCATCACCGCGAGCACCGTGCAGGTGTTCAGCAAGTACAAGGTGCTCGACAAGCGCGAGCTGCAGGCGCGCTACGAGGTGTACGTCGAGCAGTACATCACCAAGGTGAACATCGAGGCGGAGACGGCGGCCAACATGGCCCGCACGCTCATCCTGCCGGCGGCACTGCGTCAGATCGCCCTGGCCGAGGCCGCGGGCATCGAGACGATCACCGAGGAGATCGCATCGGTCACCGAGGAGTTCTTCACGCGCCTCAACGCGCTGGAGAAGGCCAACGCCAACCACCCGCACGGCACGCCCATCAAGCACGCCATCTACATGCGCGACAAGGTGCTCACCGCAATGGGTGAGCTGCGCGAGACGGGTGACGCGCTGGAGGGGCTCATCGCAGACGACCTGTGGCCGCTGCCGAAGTACCAGGAGATGCTGTTCGTCAGGTAGACGGCATCACCGACGCAGTTCACTCGGGGCGCCTTCGGGCGCCCCGAGTCGTCTTTTCGATCACCCCTGTTAGGTTGGGCATATGACTCGCGAAGAGATCCTGGCGCTCGTGGAAGAGCGCGACATCAAGTTCGTGCGCTTCTGGTTCACGGACATCCTCGGGCAGCTCAAGAGCTTCGCCGTCACGCGCGAGCAGCTGCCCGACGCGATGGAGCACGGCATGGGCTTTGACGGCTCATCCATCACGGGCTTCAACGCCATTGAGGAGTCGGACATGGTTGCCATGCCCGACCCCGACACCTTCCAGGTGCTGCCGTACCGCCCCGAGGTGCAGGGCGTGGCCAGGATGTTCTGCGACATCCATCTGCCCACCGGCGAGCCGTACGAGGGTGACCCCCGGCAGATTCTGCGCCGCGCCGTTGAGCGCGCCAAGGCCATGGGGTACGACCACTACTACCTCGGCCCCGAGCTTGAGTTCTTCTACTTCAAGGACGCCGAGGGCACCGAGCCGCTCGACCGTGGCGGTTACTTCGACCTCACCACGCTCGACGCCGCAAGCGACCTGCGCCGCGAGACGGTGCTGGCGCTCGAGGCCATGGGCATTCACGTGGAGTTCTCGCACCACGAGGTGGCACCCAGCCAGCACGAGATCGACATGCGGTACGACGACGCCCTCACCATGGCCGACAACGTCATGACCTACCGCACGGTGGTGAAGGAGGTGGCGCACCGCCACGGCATCTACGCCACCTTCATGCCCAAGCCGCTGGCCGGCGAAAACGGCTCCGGCATGCACACGCATCAGAGCCTGTTCAAGGGCGAGCGCAATGCGTTCTTCGACCCCGCTGACGAGTACCTGCTCTCGGCCGACGCCAAGGCGTTCATCGCCGGGCAGCTGCGCCACGCACGCGAGTTGTCGTGTGTGTTCGCCCAGTGGGTCAACTCGTACAAGCGCCTGGTGCCGGGCTACGAAGCACCGGTGTACATCGCATGGAGCCGGCGCAACCGGTCGGCGCTCATCCGCGTGCCGGCACACCCCGGCGGCAAGGAGAAGGCCACGCGCTGCGAGCTGCGCGCGCCAGACCCCGCCTGCAACCCCTACCTCACCTTCGCCGCGCTGCTCCACGCAGGGCTCGATGGCATCGAGCGTGGCTACGAGCTGCCGGCGCCCATGGAGACCAACCTCTACGAGCTTGGTCCTGAGGAGCGGTCACGTGAGGGCATTGACGCCCTGCCCGAGAACCTGGGCGAGGCCATCGAGATCGGTGCGGCAAGCGAACTGCTGCTACGCGCGTTTGGCGAGCACACGCATGCGCGCTTCGTCGAGAGCAAGCGCGCTGAGTGGGACGACTACCGCACGCAGCTCACG
>CAIPNN010000206.1 GCA_903866425.1 uncultured Actinomycetes bacterium | reverse complement strand
CCACCCAGGTCGTCGCAGGTGGCCCGCACCAGCGACCGCACCGCGGCCTCGTCGCTCACGTCGGCCTGCACCGCGTGGGCTGCAGCACCGGTACCGCGGATCTCATCGGCCACCGATGCGGCCTCAACCTCGTCCCGGTCAACCACCACCACAGCGGCGCCGGCCTCGGCCAGGCGCAGTGCGATGCCCCGCCCGATGCCGCGGCCCGCCCCGGTGACAACGGCCACCTGACCCCGCAGCGAAATGAGATCCGGCAGTGGCGTGCGCATGGGCATGCACACGGTGTACCAGCCGGCGGCCTCCTGCAGCGCACTGCGAGTCACGCGAACCTTGCCGAAAACGCCGAAGCCCCGGCGCATGGCCGGGGCTTCGGGTCATTCAGGAAACGCGATGGAACCGCTAGACGTTGATGCTGTCCCGGTTGCCCGCGACCTCGGTGATGAGCTCGCCCATCACGTCCTTGGCGTCGCCGAAGACCATGAGGGTCTTCTCGTTGAAGAACAGCTCGTTCTCCACACCGGCGAAGCCCGGGCGCATGGAACGCTTGACCACCATCACACAGGCGGCCTTGTCGACGTCGAGGATGGGCATGCCGTAGATGGGGCTGCTCTTCATGTGACGCGCCGACGGGTTCACAACGTCGTTGGCGCCCAGCACCAGCACCACATCAACCTGCGGGAACTCGGGGTTGATGTCCTCCATGTCGATGAGGGCGTCGTACGGCACGTTGGCCTCGGCCAGCAGCACGTTCATGTGACCCGGCATACGACCAGCCACCGGGTGGATGGCGTACTTCACCTCGACGCCTTCCTTCTCGAGCGTGTCGGCCAGCTCGCGCACCTTGTGCTGCGCCTGGGCGACGGCCATTCCGTAGCCCGGCACGATGACGACCAGACGCGAGTTCTTGAGGATCTCGCCGGCCTCGTCGTACGACGCGCTGCGGATGGAGCCGATTTCGCCATCCTCACCGACAGACTCGTCAAGCTGGCCGAACGCCCCGAACAGCACGTTGCTGAACGAGCGGTTCATGGCGCGACACATGACGATGGCGAGGATGAGACCCGACATACCGTCGAGTGCACCGGCGACGATGAGCAGGTTGTTGCTGAGCACGAAACCCAGCAGCGCAGCCGAGATACCGGCGTACGAGTTGAGCAGTGCGATGACCGTCGGCATGTCCGCGCCGCCGATCGGGATGATCAGGAACACACCGAACACCAGACCGCAGATGATGATGATCGGGATGGCCCACGTGAGTGCGGGGTTCACCACCAGCGCCACGATGAAGCCAATGGCCACACCGAGCACCGCGAAGTTCACATAGATCTGACCGGGGTACACGAACGGCCGCTGCGGCAGGATCTCCTGCAGCTTTCCGGCCGCCATGAGGGAGCCGGTGAACACCAGACACCCCAACACGATTTCGATGCCGAGCACGGCCATCACGAAGCCGCCGATCTCGGGCTGCCCGTGGAAGTACTCCACGATTCCCACGAGGCCTGCGGCGAGTGCACCGAAGGCGTGCGACAGCGCGATTCGCTGCGGCATGGCCGTCATGGGCACCAGCAGGCCAAGCGGCACACCGATTGCGGCACCGATCAGCAGCGCAACCGCAATGAGGATGTACCCGGTGCCGGTAATACCCGGCATGAGCAGCGTGCCGATGATGGCAAGCGCGAAACCGATCTCACCGGCGAAGATGCCCTTGCGCGCCGTCTTGGCGTCGGCCATCCACTTGAGCGACAGCACGAACCCGATGGCACCGGCCAGGTACAGCAGGCCGATGAGGACGGCACGGGCGCTATCCGGATCGAGGAAGTAGCTGGCAGCCTCGGTCACGATGCGGCCTCCGCCTCAGCCGGAGCAGGCTTCTTCATCTTCTCCCGCGGCTTGAACATGCGCAGCATCTTGTCGGTGATCAGGAAGCCACCCACCACGTTGATGGTGGAGGCCACGACGGCGATGAAGCCGAGGATGGTGGCGTAGGTGGAGTAGTCACGACCGAGCACCACCAGCGAACCGACCAGTGAAATGGCCGACAGCGCGTTGGTGAGCGCCATGAGCGGCGTGTGCAGCAGACGCGGCACGCGGCGGATCGTCTCGAAGCCGAGGAACCCGGCAAGGGCGAAGACGAACAGCCCAGTGATGATGAAACTGGTGCTGACGTTCACTTGGCAGCCTCCTCAGTGGTGTCGGCCTCGGGCTCCGGCTCAGGCGCCGGGGGCTCGGGCTCGGGCAGCAGCTCGAGGCCAAGGGCCTCGCGCACACGGTTGTTCACCACGTCACCGCCACGGGCGACGACGCTCTCCCTG
>CAIPNN010000205.1 GCA_903866425.1 uncultured Actinomycetes bacterium | reverse complement strand
GGAGGGCGAGTCGTTCGTCATCACCACCAACAGCAAGACCAAGTGCTTCGCCGACAAGAAGTCGGACCCCGACGCACTTGCGGATCCGGTGTCGTGCAAGGTGCTGAGCGATGCCACCGACGACTACGCCAACACGGTGAAGGCAACCACCCAGGTGCGCATGAAGTTCGACGCCGCGTCGTTCACGCCCACCTTCACGGCCACCAAGATCGTGATCAAGGGCAAGAGCAAGATCTGAGGAGTGCCACCCCGCTTGGGGTGAACCCCGGGGCCACCGGTGCTGCCGAGCAATCGTGCAGCGCGGGTGGCCCCGGCTGCGTTTTGGGGCTAGTCGTCGAGCCCGGGCTTGTCGCGCCGCGTGCGCTTCTTCGCCGCGGTCTTCTCGCGCGACGTGCGGCGCCGGCGCATGGTGCTCGCCGTGGGGCGCGAGGCAATGCGCTTCGGGTCTTCCTGCATGGCCTCAAGCAGCAGGGCCACCAGGGTGTCGATGGCCCGCTCGCGGTTTCTCCGCTGGTGGCGCTCCTTGCGCGACACCACGCGAATCCAGTCGTCGGCCGTGACGCGCGTGGCCAGCCGCGTGCGAATGAGATCGCGCTTCCTCGGCGCCACGGGCAGCGCCTCGATGGGCACCCGCACCTCCACCTGAGTGGACACGGCGTTGACGTTCTGCCCACCGGGGCCGCCCGACTTGGCGAAGATCAGCCGCCCGTCGCGCGCAATGGCCTGCCGAAGTCGCGCCTCGGTGACCGACTGCCGGCTCACCGCCCTGACGCCTCCGCGGCGTCTTTCGCCGCCTTGCCCACAAGCGGGATTCGGGGCGCGCCCTCGGGCGGCTCCTGATACGGGCCGCCAACCAGCGGCACCATGCCCGACAGGTGCCACATGATGCGGTCAACCGCGCGGCGGTTGCGCCCTGGCCGCGGCGACTCGCGGATGTCGTCCATGGGGATGGGCGCGTCGAACCGCACGCGCACCGGCCCCTTCAGCATCTGGCTGTCCCAGATGGCGGCGGGCACCACCGTGACGTCGGGTCGCGTGGCGAAGTAGCCGGCGCCTGAGAACCCCGGTGCCATGTGCCCCGTGCGGGTGACCCCGCCCTCGGGAAACACCAGAAGCGACTCACCCCGCGCCAGCAGGTCGCGCCCCGTGCGCACCGCCCACACGTCGGGCGACGCCCGTCGCACCGGGAACCCCCCGATGCGCGAGAGCCAGGCGTCGAGCAGGCGCGAGTTGAACAGTTCCTGCTTGCCCATGGTCCAGATGGGACGCGGCAGTGCGGCGATTGCCACCAGCAGCGGATCGACAAACGCCACGTGGTTGCACACGATGAGCGTGGGGCCCGAGGCCGGCAGGTGCTCCTGGCCGTCCACCTTCATGCGAAGCGGCCCGTACGACAGCGCCGACAGCACGGCCTTGCTGGGCTTCCACACCAGCCGGCTCACCTTGGGCGTACGTCGCGGGCGCTCCGTGTTGCCCCCGCGCGATGCCATACCCGCGCCTCCTACAGGCCCATGGCGGCCGTGGCCTCGGCCATGATGGGCCCGGCGATGGCCCGGGCGCGCTCAGCGCCCTCTTCAAGAATGGCCTCAAGGCGGGCCGGATCCTGAATCAGCTCTTCCCGCTTCTCGCGGATGGGACGGATGACGTCCTTCACCCGGGTGGCGAGCGCGCGCTTGTCGTCAACGCAGCCGAGCGTGGCGTTGGTGCAGCCGGTGAAGATCTCGGTCATGTCGGCGGGGCTCGCCCCAAACAGCTTGTGCCACGCGTACACGTTGCAGATGTCGGGGTTGCCCGGATCGTCGCGCTTGATGCGCTGCGGGTCGGTGACCATCCCCATCACCAGCTTGTCGATCTCCTCATCGGTGCTGGCCAGGGTGATGGCGTTGCCGTAGCTCTTGCTCATCTTGCGGCCGTCGGGGCCCACCAGCAGCGGGGCCTCGCTGATGATGGCCTCCATCTCCGGGAACACCGGGCCGTACAGGTGGTTGAAGCGCCGCACCACCTCGCGCGACAACTCCAGGTGCGGCAGCTGGTCCTGCCCCACCGGCACCTTGGTGGCCTTGTACAGGATGATGTCGGCGGTCTGCAGCAGCGGGTAGCCAAGGAACCCGTAGGTGAGCAGGTGCTCGCCCAGTTCGTCGATCTGCCCCTTGTACGTGGGCACGCGCTCAAGCCACGACAGCGGCGTGATCATGCCCAGCAGCACCGCAAGTTCCGCATGCTGGGGCACGTCGCTCTGGCGGAAGATGATGCTGCGCTCGGGGTCGACCCCGCAGGCGATCCAGTCGGCAACCATCTCGATGCCGTTGTCGTGGATGCCCTTGACGTCTTCGTAGCCCGTGGTGAGTGCGTGCAGGTCGGCCACCGAGTAGATGCACTCGTAGTCGTCCTGCAGGCGCACCCAGTTGCCCAGCGCACCCAGAAGGTGACCGATGTGCAGTTGCCCCGTGGGGCGCATGCCGCTGAACAGGCGGGGGCGGGTTGCAGTGGTGCTCACGGCGCGGGAGTGTAGCCGCGCGGGCCGGGGGGAACCGGGGTGGTCAGTAGCGTGCCGTACGTGAGCACGGCGCCACCACCTCCCCCACCCCGGCCATCCGGCCCCGTCACCATGGCCGGGCCCCGCTGGCGCTGGAGTGCACGGGGGGCCTGGTGGCGCATTCTGGTTCCGCTCGCGGCCGTGGTGGCCGGCCTGGGCGCAGCCATCGGGTGCGTGCTGGCTGCGCGTGCCCTGGGTGCCGGCCAGGACGCCAGCAGCGCTGTGGGTGTGGCGGTGGGCAGCGCGGGAATCCTGCTGGTGGGCCTTGTGGTGCTGCGCACGGTGCAGCCGGCGCAGCGCCGCCTGATGCTCGCGAGCAAGGGGCGTGTGGGGCCGTCGGTGGCCATTGGCCTCGGTATCGGTGCGGCCATCATGGTGGGGTCGGCCATCATCATTGGCACGGGGGCAGGCATCGACGGCGACGCCAGGGATCGGCTCGAGGAGGCGCAGATCACGCTTGCCGGCGTGTGGTGGCAAACCGCCCTCATCGTGTTCGCCCTCATCGTGCTGGCCCCGCTGGGCGAGGAGATCCTGTTCCGCGCCCTCGAACTGCGGGGCCTGGTGCGCCTCATCCCCTTCGCAGTGGCAGCGCCCATCTCGGGGCTCTTGTTCACCGCGGCGCACTACGACGCCTGGGTGGCGTGGCCACGCACCCTCGCGCTGGTGGCAACCGGCTGGGCGCTCGCGTGGCTCTACCGCTGGCGCGGCATCCCGGCAACCATCACCGCACACGCGACGGTGAATACCGTTGCGGCAATCGCGCTGATAATTCAGCAGTAACAGGAATTCTGGCGTGTTTCTGTAAAGTAGAAACATATGACAGAACTCCCACCCGCAAACTCCGGTCGCAAGGCGAAGGCCGTAGCGCGAAACCGCGCCCGGCACCTGCGATCAGCCCAGGAACTCATCATCACGGTTGGCCCCCAGGCCACCATTGATGACTTCGCAGAGCATGCAGAGGTGGCGGTGGCCACCCTCTACAAGCACTTCGGCTCGAAAGAGGGCATGGTGCTTGCGGCAGTGGAGGATGCCCTGCAGCGCTGGGAGCAGTGGATGATGCAGGTGGTCGCGCCCATCAGCGACCCGCTTGAGCAGCTGGTGGCGTCGTTGCGGGTGATGCTGCGCACGCGTGACACCCGCCCCATGGAGGGAGCGATCATG
>CAIPNN010000204.1 GCA_903866425.1 uncultured Actinomycetes bacterium | reverse complement strand
GAGGACATCCGTGGCGCAGTGCGCAACAACGCAGGTGGCCACTACAACCACACGCTGTTCTGGGAGATCATGGGCCCGAACGGCGGCGGGGCGCCCGGTGGCGCACTGGGTGCGGCCATCGACAACACCTTCGGGTCGCTCGACGAGCTGAAGGCCAAGGTCAACGAGGGCGGCGTCAAGCGGTTCGGATCGGGCTGGTCGTGGCTCGTGGTGAACAACGGCGCGCTCGAGGTGATGAGCACTCCCAACCAGGACACGCCGCTGTCGGAGGGCAAGACGCCCATTCTCGGCATCGATGTGTGGGAGCACGCCTACTACCTCAACTACCAGAACAAGCGTCCGGTCTACCTGGATGCCTGGTGGAACGTGGTGAACTGGGACGCCGTGGCCGCCAAGTACGAGGCCGCGCTCTAGAACGACCCCCAGTGGCCCCGGGGTGATGCCCCGGGGCCACTGGCACCGTTGCGTGCGTCGATCGGCACGATCCGCGCGCCACGCCTGACACGCACCCGGCGATGCTCCACGCATCGTCGCGCGCATCGTCAGCCCCGCCGTCATCGGCCTCGAGACCGCCACCGTGGAGGTGGAGGTCGATCTGCGCCCGGGGCTCCCCGGTTTCAGCGTGGTGGGGCTTCCCGATGCCGCAGTGCAGGAGGCCCGGGAGCGCGTGCGGTCGGGCGTCATCAACCAGGCGTTCGACCTGCCGCCGGTGCGCATCGTGGCCAATCTGGCGCCAGCCGATCTCCGCAAGGCGGGGCCGCAGTACGACCTGCCCATCGCGTTGGCGCTGCTGAGCGGATCGGGGCAGATGCGCCCGGGCGCCATTGCGGGCACGGGCGCGGTGGGCGAACTGGCGCTCGATGGTGCGCTTCGGCCCGTGCCCGGGGCGCTGGTGATGGCGGAACACGCCGCACGCCGCGGGTGGCGGCGATTGGTGGTGCCCGAGGGCAATGCGGCGGAGGCATCCCTTGTGCCGGGTATCCACGTGGTGGGCGCCCGCACCCTCAGGCACGCCATCGACATTCTCGAAGACCGCGCGGAGCCAGTTGCCGTGGACGGGACGGCCGACGATCTGCTGGGCCATGCGGATGTGGCAACGCTGGGCGATCTGAGTGAGGTGCACGGACAGGCGGATGCCCGCCGGGCGCTCGAGATCGCAGCCGCCGGAATGCATTCCATCCTCATGATCGGCCCGCCGGGAGGTGGCAAGACAATGCTGGCGCGGCGCCTTCCGGGCATCCTGCCCCGCCTGTCGGTGGATGAGGCCATCGCCATCACGCGGGTGCACTCGGTGGCGGGACTGCTGCCGCCGGGCCGCCCGCTTGTGACCACGCGTCCGTTCCGCGCACCGCACCACACCATCTCGGCACCAGGGCTGGTGGGGGGCGGGCGGGTGCCGCGCCCGGGCGAGGTGAGCCTGGCCCACCTCGGGGTGCTGTTTCTCGACGAGGTCTGCGCATTCCCACCTGCCGCGCTCGATGCGCTGCGTCAGCCGCTTGAGGAGGGGTGCATCGATATCGCCCGCAGTCTTGGCAGCGCGCGGTTTCCCGCGGAGCCGCTGCTGGTGTGTGCGGGCAATCCGTGTCCGTGCGGCCACGCGGGCGATCGCGTGCGGGCATGCACATGCGCCCCGGGGCAGGCGGAGGCCTACCGGTCGCGCATCTCGGGGCCTATCGCCGATCGCATTGACCTGCGCGTCGACATGCCGCGCCTGGATCGTGACGAGATGCTGGCGGAGCGGGGCACGGGAGAGACCAGCACTGCGGTGCGGCGGCGTGTGGAGGGCGCACGGCTGCGGCGAATCACCCGTGGCCAGGCGGTGCCGAATGCGCGTCTCGGTGCCGCTGAGGCCCGTGATGTGGCGGCGCTCGACCCCGAGGGCCGCCGGCTGCTCGGCACGGCGATCGACCGTCTGGGCCTCACCGCCCGCGGGTGCGACCGCGTCATCAGGGTTGCGCGCACCATCGCCGACCTCGACGGCAGTGACGCCGTGGGCGCGGGTCATCTGGCTGAGGCAATCCGGTACCGATCAGCAGGAGGTGTGGGGTGACGGCAGCCGCCGAATGGCCTCTGGGGCTGGCATGCCTCGCACATGCACTGGCACGTGATCTGCAGCGGGCAGCGCGCGAGGCCGGCGGGCCAGCGCAGCTGTGGGCGGCGTCGCCTGCCCAGCTTGCCCGGTGGCTGCGTGGCGGTCCCGACGTTGTCGAGCGGGCCACCGCCACGCGCGTTGCCTTCCGCGCGTCAGAGGTACGCGATGCGCTGGCGCAGGCGGGGGTCACACACCTCGCGCTCGGGTCGCCCGGTTACCCGCATCGCCTGTCCCGAATCTTCGATCCACCCTTTGGCATCTTTGGTAGAGGCACCGTCGTGCCAGCGCTTGCGCGGGCGGCCCAGGTACCCACCATCGCCATCGTCGGAAGCCGCCGCCCGAGCGG
>CAIPNN010000203.1 GCA_903866425.1 uncultured Actinomycetes bacterium | reverse complement strand
CTCGCCGGGCCCGGGCTCCGGGTCGGCAATGGTCTCGAGTACAAGAACCTCGGGCCCGCCGGGCTCATTCATCCTGATCGCCTGCAAAGGTGCTCCTCAGTCGTGCGTGCTGCCGGGTACGGGCACGATACCGGCCTCGCCCGCGGCGCGTGGCGCGGTCAGTCCGAGGGGCGTGTGGCGTCGAGCATGGGGAAGAGGCTGACGTCGGCCCCGCGCACCCGCCAGGCAATGGGCAGCGCGCCGTTTGATCGCCCGATCACCTGTCCGGCGGTGACGGTGACGCCCTCGGCGATGTCGGGTTCGTACGAGGCCAGCGCCCCGAGTCCGACGCGGTTGCCTGCCGTGCCGATGATCCACGATCCGATGCCGGCCTGCTGGTCGGCAGCTGAGGCAATCTTGAGGCGGCCCGCCATGGGCGCCACCACCAGCACGCCCGGTGCCGTGGTGATGATCACCGGAGCAGTGGCGGCATCTGCGTATCGCACCGCCGACCCGTTGGGAGGTGCGACGGGGAAGACGAAGCCATCGAGCAGGCGACGCGGGCCCGCCGTCGGCTGCACCGGCGGCTTGCCACCCCATACGGTGACCACGGCGGGGCCGTCCGTGGGGGTGACCGCAGGGATGATTGACGGCGATGACTGAGAGATGCCGGGGGCCGCCGTGGCTCCGGCAGGCGCACACGTCGGCGCAGGATCCTGCGCGCTGGCGAGAATCGGGCGCAGTGGGTCGCCGCCAAGCGCGGCATAGAACGTTCCAACGCCCTCAGACCAGCCCCCATTGAGCCCCTGCGGGTCGTTGCTGGCACCCACCGGTGCCCAGCGACCGCTCACCGCGCCGATGGTGGTGAGACCGTCCTCGGTGTAGCGGCGCAGGGTCTTGGCGGCCATGGTGATGGCATCCGCCTCGGTGGCGAACACGATGCCCGGTCCGAGCCCGAATGCATTGTGGATCTCGTTCGCAGGACCATACGTCTGCAGCATGGTCTCCTGCGCCGTGATGGCCACGATGAAGCGCGGGTCGATGTTGTTCGCGATGCCTTCGCGCACGAACACGGTGCCATTGCCTGCAAGCGGGCTCCCGGCGGCTGCCAGTTGGCTGTCGAGGGCCTGTGCGTCGTTGATCGACACGCAGCGCAACTCGGCTGCAGACACGCCTGCTGCGCCACCGGAACCCACGAGCATGGCGATGCCACCGGCCACGAGCAGCGCTGATGCGATTCGTGCAGATCTGGGGACGTCCACGGGTCGGGAATGTAGCGGTGGCGTCGGCGCCCGGCTCCCGTCGGCGCCCGATGTTGCACTACGGTTGGGTCATGCCCGACCGCCCTGCCCTCAGTCGTCCCCTGGCCATCGCCCTTGTGGTGCTCACCGGCCTGGCCTTTGTCGGCATCCTCGGCGGCCTGGCCGTGGGGCGTATCGACATCGCCGGCATCAGCGGCATGGTGCTCGTCGTGCTGTGGTTTGTCGTGCTCGGGGTGCGCGGACGGCGCTAAGCGGTCGCGGGCCCGTCGCCGCCGCGGAAGTCGCCGGCGCGCATCAGATGCACGATGGCCACTGCAAGTGAGCCCAGCATGACGATGAGGCTGGCCACGCACCACGGGCAGATGGCCTCAATGAGGAAGAGCTCGGCGTAGAGCAACCACAGCGAGAAGGCCACGCCGCACAGGGCCACGATGAAGGCGACCAGGCGGCCCGGGAACCCGGGGATGAGCGCTGACGCCACCAGGATGATGTAGGTGATCACCCCGAGGTACGACAGCGGGATTCCCGCGAGTTCGGCGTACGGCGAGTTCTGCACCGTGGCGCAGCCACCGCCGATCACGCAGGTGGGCTCACCGCCACTCAGCTTCTCGTACGAGAGGTAGGAGGTGATTGCCAGCCCGATGAGGGCGAGCACCGCCTGCGTGATGCGCAGGCCTTTCCAGGACGTGTTCAGCTGACCGACTGGACCGCGGCGAGAATCTCGCTGCCCGGAATGGCCCCCGTGAGGGTCTTGCTGCCACCCGGCCCCTTGATGACGAACGTGGGCGTGGCGTTGGCCCCAGCGGCCTTGGCGGCGTCGCTCGCGGCGAACACGGCATCACTCGCTGCCTGACTGCTGCGGGCCGACTGCCATGTGGACACGTTGATGCCCGGAATGGCGGATGCGATGCCCGTGAGCAGGTCCTCCGTGGCCCAGCCCGAGTTCTCGGCACCCTGGTTGGCGTACATGATGTCGCTGTAGACGAACCCGCGGTCCTGCTGGGCCGCTGCGGCAATTGCGAGCGCGGCGGTACTGGAGTCAGATCCGATGAAGGTGAGGGGCTCGACGGTGAGGCTGGCCTCGCCGGACTTGACCGGGCCCTTGACCAGTGCAGCCACGGCGTCGGTGGACGCCTTCTTGCACACCGGGCACTGCGGGTCGACGAATTCCGTCACCGTCACGGGGGCGGAGGCCTTGCCGATGGTGAACCCGTTCTGCGGGATGCCCTTGGTCATGGCCAGAACGGCCTCGGCTCCGGCCACTGAGCCGCCGGACGATGCAGACGAGTCGGTGGACGAATCGCCCCCGGAAACGCTTACGACGATGGCAACCACCACCACGATGATGGCGACGACCGCCGCTCCGCTGATCAGCCATGCCCTGCGAGACATCCGGTTCATCCTCCGTTCGGGAACGGCATGGATGATCGCAGAAACTACGAGATGTCGAAGCCCATCTGGTCACCGGGGCGCGGTGCGTCGGGGGGCGGTGCCGATGCATCGCCGGTGGCAGCGGCAAATTGGGCCAGTGCGTCCGCCCGCTCGTTCAGCTCGTGTCCGGCGTGACCGCGCACCAGTGTGGGGGTGACCGAGGCGTGGCGCGCCATCTCCACCAGTAGCCGCTCCCACAGTTCGCGATTGGCCACCGGCTTCTTGTCAGACGTGCGCCAGCCGCGGCGCTGCCAGCCATCGAGCCAGCGGTCGCTGATTGCCTTGGCGACGTACGACGAGTCGGTGACCAGCGTCACGTCGGCGCCGGCCGGTGCGGCGGCGAGCCCCTCGATGGCGGCCGTCAGTTCCATGCGGTTATTGGTGCTCGGCGCCTCGGCGCCCGTGAGCACCATCTCGTCACCATCGGGTGCGATGACGATGGCAGCCCAGCCGCCACGGGCGTCGGCGGTGCCGTTGCCGGAACAGGCGCCGTCGGTGACGACCATTATCTGTGTGGCGGGGCTCATGAGAGATGCAGCATAGAAAAGCGTTGATCGGCGCGGTGCGTGCGCCTTACGGCATACGCGGCTGTCTACGTTGCGCGCATGGATCTGGCGCTCCCCACGGTGGTGTCTGTGGGCGATGGCCTGGCGCTCATCCTGCTTGCGGTGGTGGCTGTGCCCGTGACCATCATCGATGTGCGCTGCCGCCGCATACCCGACGCCATCGTGCTGCCTGCGGTCGTGGTTGCGCTTGCGCTTCGCGCGGTGTGGGGCGGGTCCACGTGGGCGATGTTGCTGCTGTGGGCGACGATTGCGGGGGCCATGCTTCTGGGACCTGCCGTCATCCGTCCCGACGGCATGGGGCTGGGTGACGTCAAGTTGGCGGTGCTGCTGGGGGCATGCCTGGGCGCCCTCG
>CAIPNN010000202.1 GCA_903866425.1 uncultured Actinomycetes bacterium | reverse complement strand
GAGACCATCTGGACCCAGACGATTGAGCGTACGGACGAGGACCTTGCGGACCTGCTGTTCGCAACGCCGTACCAGTACACCATGCGTCACCGCTTCCCGAAGCCCCCGGGCGTCTGATCCACGGATCAGCAGGAAGCAGGAAGCATCACCATGGGCCGGGCGCTTCGGCGTCCGGCCCATGGGCCTCCTTCAAATGGTCAATGGGGGGCTTGCAGTACAACCAGCGGAGGGACGGAACTCAGACACCGTCCAGCCGCTGGTGTCGTTTTCGGGGGCGCGTCACCTATGATGCGAAGCGGTTTCCCGGCCCGCGTCAACGCGGGCCGTTCTATGCACGGACACAGAACCGAGAAGGGCTGAAATGCCGGCGACGGTGGTGATCGGCGCCCAGTGGGGCGATGAGGGCAAGGGCAAGGTCGTTGACCTGCTGGCCGAGCGCAGCGACGTGGTCGCGCGCTACCAGGGTGGCAACAATGCGGGCCACACCATCGTGGCCGGCGATCAGACCTACGCGCTGCACCTGATCCCGAGCGGAATCCTCTACCCCGACACGCTCTGCATCATCGGCAACGGCGTGGTGGTCGACCCGTTCGTACTGGTGCGCGAACTCGACCAGCTGGAAGAGCGCGGTGTTGACACCAGCAACCTGCGCATCTCAGGTGCCGCCCACCTGATCATGCCGTACCACGTGGAGATGGACACCCAGAGCGAGATCCGCCTGGGCAAGCTCTCCATCGGTACCACGCGCCGCGGCATCGGCCCGGCCTACATGGACAAGGCCGCGCGCATCGGCATCCGCGTGCAGGACCTGCTGGACGAGAGCATCCTGCGCCGCAAGATCGCCATCGCGCTTGACACCAAGAACGACATCCTCGAGAAGGTCTACGGCGAGCCGCGCCTCGACGCCGACGCCGTGGCCGACCAGGTACTGGCCGTGGCCCCGCGCATCCAGCCGTTCATCGCCGATACCTCACTCATCCTCGACACCGCGATCCGCGACGGCAAGACCGTGCTGTTTGAGGGCGCGCAGGGCACCCTGCTCGACATCGACCACGGCACGTACCCGTTCGTGACCTCGAGCAACCCCACCGCCGGCGCGGCCTGCACGGGCACGGGCGTGGGCCCCACGCGCATCGATCACGTGCTGGGTATCAGCAAGGCGTACACCACCCGCGTGGGCGAGGGACCCTTCCCCACCGAGATCGACGACGCCGCCGGGCGCCACATGGCCGAGGTGGGTCACGAGGTGGGTACCACCACCGGGCGCGCCCGCCGCTGTGGCTGGCTCGATCTGGTGGCGCTTCGCTACGCCGTGCGTGTGAGCGGCATGACCCAACTGGGCCTCACCAAGCTCGACGTGCTGTCAGGCCTCGACGAGGTGAAGCTGTGCACCGCGTACACCAAGCCCGATGGCGAGGTGAGCGCCGACTTCCCATGGCACCAGAGCGACTTCCACGGCTGCACGCCGGTGTACGAGACGCTCGAGGGCTGGGACGAGGACATCGTCGGGGTGAAGAACCTCGACGACCTGCCGCCGAAGGCCCGCGCCTATGTGGACCGCATCGCACAGTTCACAGGTGTGCCCATCACGCTCATCGGCACCGGCCAGGGCCGCCACGAGGTCATCGACGCCGTCGAGCTGTAGCGGCGGCCTAGGTGATGAGCAGCACCGCGGCCCATGCCACCGGCACGGCGGCGATGAGGCGCACGGTGTGGGTGAACCCGAGGTCGGGCCGGTCGCGTCGCGCCTCCTGCGCATGCGACACGTAGGCGGCCACGAGAATCACCAGCGCATAGGAGAAGGCCCAGTAGCGCTGTGAGGGCGCGTACGTGGCCACGAAGTCGAGCCCGAAGGCGATGACCACCGCCACGAGGGACAGCACCCGGCGGGTGCGAGGGCTCAACTCCATGCGCGGGGGGGCGCCCCTACGCCATCGCGGCGAGCAGCCCAATGGACCACGCGAGGGCGGAGAGACCCAGCGCCCAGGCCGATGTGGCTGCAGGGTGGAACCGCCCGGCGCGCTTCAGGGCGAACCAGTTGGCGCCGCCAATGATGAACACGGCCAGCGCGAGGATGAATGCGGGCCACGCGCTCATGCTCGACACCGTGGCCACCAGGCAGACGATGAGGGCAGCAATGTCGAGCGCGAACAAGGCCGCGATTGACTGCGGGAAACTGCGGGACGAATCGGTCATGCCCAGAGATTACCCCGGCAGCGTCCATGCAGGATGCGCCGGTATACGCCCATGTACCGACACCACCCCGGGGTCAGGGACGCAGCCGCTTGCCCCGGCGGAACATCCTGATGGCCACCAGCGTGAGCACCACGGCGACCACTGCAGCGATGGCAACGCTCAGCCACACGGCACTCTCGTGCATGCCCGTGACCCCTCCCCGCTCCGCATCAACCAGGTAGTAGATGGGGTCGAGCAACGTGAGCGTGCGCCAGGGCTCAGACAGCGTCTCCACCGAGTAGAACACCCCGCCCAGTAGGGCGAGCGGCGAGATGACCAATGCCGCGATGAACGCCTGCTGGTCGAATGAGTCGGCCCAGATGCCCGTCATCACACCAAGCGCGCTGA
Organism: uncultured Actinomycetes bacterium; assembly: GCA_903866425.1. Classification (GTDB taxonomy): domain Bacteria; phylum Actinomycetota; class Thermoleophilia; order Miltoncostaeales; family Miltoncostaeaceae; genus SYFI01. The sequence goes on along the minus strand of CAIPNN010000202.1, from coordinate 1,999 downwards.
AGATGATGCCGGTGAGGATGAGCACCACAATGGCGAGGAACCAGTTCTCCACGCCGGGCACGAATGGCAGGCCACATGCGGCCACCAGCACCGCGGAGATCCACCCGCGGTAGAGCCCACCCGACATGTACGACCACACCACCTCGGCGGGTCGAAGCGGCGAGGTGAGCACATCGTCGATGTACCCCTCGTTGCGCGCTTGGTACAGGCTGGTGGATGCATTGGCAAAGGCCTGCCCCGCCACGGTCATCACCAGCAGGCCGGGGAGGATGAACCACAGGTACGGAATGCCTGCGACGTCGCGCAGCTTCCCACCGAGCGCGCCCCCGAACACGACCATGAAAAGCACAGCGCCAACAACCGGCGGCATGATCGTCTGGCTCCAGAGCTTGGTGACCCGCCGCACCTCGCGACCGGACAGCGCAAGCGTCCCGCGCCGGGACGCCGCACGAAGCCGCGCCTTCTCCTCGCGCTCCGTCACGGGGTCTGTCCCCGGTCCTCTTGCATTGCCGCCAAGTAGGCGTCCTCCAGGCGGGCGCCGCCGAAGCGGGCCATCAACTCCGGCACTGTGCCCTCCGCGATGATGCGGCCGTCGCGGATCATTGCGCTGTTGTCGCAGAGGGCCTCGGCCTCTTCCAGGTAATGCGTGGTGAGCAGGATGGTGGTGCGCTCCTGCTGGTGCAGCGCCGACAGGTACTTCCACAGGTCGTGGCGCAGCTCGAGGTCAACACCTGCAGTGGGCTCGTCGAGGATGGCCAGGCGGGGGCGGTGCACCAGCGCGCGGGCGATGAGCAGCCGACGGCGCATGCCACCCGACAGGCGGTTGGGGCGGCTGCCCGACTTGCTCTCAAGATCGAAGGCCACCAGCAGCTCGTCGGCACGCTCGTTGGCATCGGCCTTGGCCATGCCGAAGTAGCGGCCGTGGAACGACAGCACCTCACGCGCGGTGAGAAACCGGTCGAGGTGCACCTCCTGCGGCGCAAGACCCACCATGGTGCGCGCCAGTCGGTGATCGCTCACCGCGTCGTGGCCGAACACCTTCACATGGCCGGCGGGCCCGCGCACGAGGCCGGTGATGATGCCGATGAGCGTGCTCTTCCCCGAGCCGTTGGGGCCGAGCAGTCCGTGAAAGCCACCGTCGGGAACGGTGAACGAGAGGTCGTTCAGGGCATGGGTGCCGTCGTCATAGACCTTGGTGAGGCCCCTGACCTCAAGCGCGGGAAGGGAGGCGTGCGGCACATCCGCAGGCTAGCCGTGCGGCACCCGGTGCCAGGCACCGTTGGGTGTCTGGCACCGGGGAGGGTCTGCCCCCAGTTTGGGTCAGCCGGCTGCTCGTGGCATTGATGGCTGCTTCGGGGGCAGGGGGATCTTTGTGTAATCCACGTCCGGTGGGGCCTTGGGCGTTGTGTACGGGCGACGCGACGGGGCCACCGTGGCGCGCCCGCTGCATGGCACCACCCGCTGGATGTCGTCGGGGATCGACGTGCCGATGCTGTTGCCGCTGAAGCAGCCCGCCGAGCGCACCACCGACACCACGTCCACATCATGGCCTTCGATGCGGTTGCCCGTGACCGTGTTCTTCGCCGCGCGGTATCCCTGGTGCGACACGATGAGCACCCCCACACCGTCGTTCCCGGTGATGCGGTTGTCGGCGATCACGTTGTCGCGGCCACCGGCAATGCCCACGCCGCCGCCACTGAAGCCTTCGCGGATCGCCGGAGCGTCCGCGTTGTCGTTATCGACGATGGTGCTCTCGCGGACAGTGGTGCCCTGCTGGTAGTTGCGGTACAGCACACCCGCAAGCAGGTTTGCCTGCTGGCGCGTGAGGGGCGTGCCGGGCAGGGCAGTGGTGGATGCACCCCCCACCACCGCCCCCGCAGCCCCACGCGAGCAGCGCGCATGACAGCAGCATCGTGAAGGTGGCGGCAGCGCGTGCGGGCAGCGCGGTCATGGTCGCGCCTCGGGGCGTCGTGACGGCCCGTACGCACAAAATCGTTGG
>CAIPNN010000201.1 GCA_903866425.1 uncultured Actinomycetes bacterium | reverse complement strand
GAGATGTTCACGGTCATGTTCGCCATCGGTCGCGCCCCGGGTTGGGTTGCGCAGTGGCTGGAGATGATTCAGGACAAGGAGCAGAAGATCGCCCGCCCGCGTCAGATCTACATCGGCTCCGGCGAGCGCAACTACGTCGAGGTCTCGGCCCGCTAAATGAGTGACGCTCCGGCAGCATCGGTCCCCGAGGGGTGGTTCGCGATCGTGGACGCCCTCGAGGACGCGATGCCGCCGGAGTGGACCAATTTCGCGCGTGGCTCAGGTGACACCGACTGGATGCGCGCCATGCTGATGCTCGACGCGCACGACCGGCTCGGGCGTCCGACGACCACCGAGCACGTGGCACACACCCTGCACCATCTGGCGCAGACCAACTCGCGTGACCTTGAGGCGAAGGGGTGGGAGGTGCTGCACGACAAGCGTCGTGAGGAGCGCCGCCAGATGCTCCTGCTCATCGAGGGCGACGGTCCGGCTGTGCTGTCGGGCGAGCCGCTGGAGTTGTTCCACCGGTCGCTCGTCCCCACCGTTATTGAGGTCCCGCGCGCCTGAGCATTGCCGGCGGCAGCACCGCGGTGAGCGTGCCCCCACCGATACGGGGCGCGTGCAGCGTGATGACGGCCGCCTGCGGCCGGCCGAACGCGACCTCCCCGCAGTTGGTCAGGGCGTCCAGGGCATAGGTGAGCCCGGGCTGATGTGAGCAGCACAGGATCGTGTGGGCATCGGGGTGCTCGATCACGATTTGCAGCAGGTCGTCGGCGGTCATGCCCGGTGCGAGCCGGTCGTCGTGTTCGAGCGTGCACTCCGCGGCACTGGCCACGAGGCCCGCGGTCTGGTCGCATCGGATGAGCGGGCTCGACACCACCACATCGGGTCGAACGCCGAGCGCCACGAGCCCACGTGCCGCCGCGCCGGCGGCCACCAGCCCCTCAGGCGTCAGTTCACGCGCCTCGTCAGTGGGCCGGGCGTCGGGGTCCTCCGCCACGCCGTGGCGCATCAGCACCAGTGTGATGGTGTCCCTGCGGGCCATCAGGAAAGCGGGGGCACCTGCGCCACCAGCAGCGACGACGCCATCACGATGATGAGCGTCACGGCGATTTCCACCCAGGCGTTCCGGCGGATGAGCGCGAGGGTCGCCGTGTTGGGCGTACCGGCACGACGCAGGGTGGTGACCACCCTGCGCGTGCGCATGGCAAGGATGCTCGCGATGGCGAGCAGACCGATCTTCACCAGAATCGTCCAGCCGTATGAGGTCTGCCAGAGGTCGGCGGGCGAGTTCATCTCACCGAATGCCCGCACCACGCCGGTGAGCACGATGAGCGCCACCGCGATGAGCGCGAGCTGCGAGAACCGTGCCAGCACGATGCCGCCGACCGTGCGGCCGCCCTCGCCGGCGACGCGCGGCAGCCGCAGCAGCCAGATCGCCAGCATCACCAGACCGCCCACCCAGAACGCCGCGCATGTCGCGTGCAGGGCATCCACCGGTATCTGCAAGACGGGCAGGCGCGCCACCGAGGCGTGACCCTGCGCGGAGATCGACCCGAGTGCCACAAGCCCTGCGGCGAGCATGAGCACGCCCTGCCAGGTGCCACCGTCGGCGTCCTTCGGTTCCGGCGCCCGGTCGGTGCGGTATTCGGCGAGGAACCGCCACACACCGATGGCAAACAGCGCAAACAGGGCGAGGGTGCGGATTTGCAGCAGGCTGCCGAACCGGGTGTCGGCCAGCACGCGCACGATGCCTGCTGGGTCGCCCAGCGCGCTCAGGATGCCCACGCCGGTGGCACTGGCGGTCTTCACCACCAGCACGCAGGCCTCACCGAGCAGCGACACCAGCGCAAGAACACCGAACCCGATCCACCAGGCATCACGCGACCAGGCAAGTGCGGCGTCCCGCGAGCCCCCGCCGATGATCGGCGGTGGGCGCCATGCGGCGCGCCAGATGAGCAGGCGGAACAGCAGCAGCGCCACGAGGCCGCCAATGCCCACCAGTTCGAGCCATCGCGCACCGACCGCCCATGGCGACGTCTCGGCTGGTCCGCTGGCCCCGCCGGCGCCGCCCAGATAGGGCTGGCCAATGGGCACATCGCCCACGGCGAACACCGATGCCCCGGGGACGATGTGGCCGTCGGCCGACACCACGCGCCAGCGCACGGTGTAGGTGCCGGGCGCAAGGCGCGGCTCAAGGGGAATGACCACCTGCCGCGCGTTGTCCGGGGGCACCTGGGCCGCCCCGCTCGTCACGGATTCGCCCGTGGCGGTCACCACCTGGGCGTCGCCGGGCTGCAGCAACTGCACCGTCTCCGAGAATGTGATGCGTACCTCGGAGGGTGACTGCGCGAGGCGTGCGCCATCGGAGGGCACGATCTCTTCGACCACGGCGTGTGCCATGGCGGCGGGCGCCCACGCGAGGGTGGCGCCAAGGACGATCGCCAGCATGGCGACAAGCAGAGTGAGTGCGCGCGGACGTGTGGTCACGGGGTGCGCACACTATCCCGCATCGGCCCTGTGGCGCGCGCTCGGGTAGCGTGGCGCCGTCGTACCGAAGGCACACACTCGGAGGAACGCGTGAGCGGGATCGTCGATGGCAAGCGGGCGCTCGTGGTGGGCGTCGCCAATAAGCGCAGCATCGCCTGGGCCATCGCCCGTCGGCTTGATGCCGAAGGTGCCCACGTGGCACTCACATTTCAGGGCGAGCGGGTGGAGAAGGACGTCACCAAGCTTGCCGGTGAGCTCACCAACCAGCCGGTGCCGGTGGTGCCCATGGATGTGACGGACGACGCGCAGATGGATGCCGCCGTCGCCGCTGTTGCCGATCAACTGGGCGGCATCGACATCCTGGTGCACGCCGTGGCCTTTGCGCGGGCCGAGGATCTGGGTGGACGCTTTGTCGGCACGCCGCGCGATGGTTTCAACCTCGCACTCGACATCTCCGCCTACTCGCTGTCGGCGCTGGCCGAGCGCGTTGAGCCACACATGCAGGCCGCAGGCGGGGGATCGATCGTCACCCTGTCGTACATGGCCGCCGAGCGCGCCGTGCCGGGCTACAACGTCATGGGTGTTGCCAAGTCGACCCTTGAGTCGATCGTGCGCTATCTCGCCTGGGACATGGGTGAGCACGCCGTGCGTGTGAACGCCTTGTCGGCGGGCCCGGTGCGCACGCTTGCCGCCCGCGGTATCCCGGGCTTCGGCGACATGACCGAGATGGCGGCGAAGAAGTCGCCGCTGCGCCGTGAGATCGATGTCGACGAGGTGGCCGACGCCGCGCTGTTCCTGTGCTCACCGCTCGCCCGTGCCGTCACCGGCGAGACGCTGCATGTGGACGCCGGCTACCACGCCATGGGGCTGTAGATCTGGAAGTCGGTGACCCCGCGCACCATCCACATTGGCGTGGTGGCCGACACCCATGTGGGGGAGACGCTGCCGGAGCTGCCGACCACGGTGCTCGACGCCCTGGCAGGCAGCGATCTCATCCTTCATGCCGGCGACATCACCTGCCTGTCGGTGCTCGAGCAACTGGGTGACATCGCACCTGTGGTGGCGGTGCAGGGAGATCACGACCGCGACGCCGGAATCGACCTGCCCACCTCACGCATCATCAACGTGCGCGGACGGCGCATCGGTCTTGCGCACGGCCGTCGCACGCGGGCCATCGAGATGCCTGCGGCCGGCATGAGCCTGGCGCGCGGCCATGCGGTGCTGCTGGGCATGCACCGCGGCCTGCGCCGTCACTTCGGCCCGGTTGACCTGATCGTGCACGGCCACCTGCACATTCCCGTCGACACCGAGGTGCGCGGCACCCGCATCTTCTCGCCTGGCGCCGTGTACATCCCCGAAGAGCGCCCCATGTCTGAGAAGAGCGGGATCAAGGGGCGGGCGTACATGCGATTTCGTGCGGGAATGGACGAACACGACCGCCGATCGGCCGTGGGGATGGTGCATATCGGCCCCGATGGGCTCTCGTGTCACCGCATCGTGCTGCCGCGTCCGATCATCTGAGTATGGTCATGCGAGCGAAGGCTGACCCCTACCTGGGAGCGCTCGACGATGACCGCAGATGTCGCCTACTCCTTCCGCAGCGTGCGCGATGAGCTTGAGCGCGCGATCGCGGATTACCTCGCGATCTCGCGTGGATCGCACCTCTACTCCGACCCGGAGGCCCATCAGGCTGCCGAGGCCAAGGCATGGGAGCGCATGATGACGTTGCGCGATCGTGCCGACGCCGAGCCAGCTCCCGCGGAGACCGCCACCGCCTAGTCCGCCGGGGCGGCTACTTGCCGCGGTCGCGGTCCCGTTCGGCTGCCCGCTCTTCTTCGCCCCGCAGTGCCTCAGCAAACTTGGCGATGATGTCCTCGGGCACAGGGCCATCGGGTGGGTCGTCAATGACGTACGACGGAGCGGGAGGGGCCGCAGGTGCAGGCTCGGGCTCGTCGGCATCGAGGTTCACCAGCGATGCGGGCGTGGGCTTGTCGGCCGCGATCTCACCCAGGTCATCGCGGTTCACGGCGGGGTGCTGGCCGGTGATCTGGGCGTCGAGGGGGTCCTCATCTTCGATGACGGCCATCTCGCCGGTGGAACCAAGCGCCTCAAGGTCGGTGACGGGCGCCACTGCATCGTCGACTGCGGCAACCTCGGCAACTGCAACGGCCTCCTCGACGGCCACCTCTTCGACGGCCTCCGCCTCGTCCACCTCAATGCGCTCGCCTGCAGCGCCCACCGACACACCCAGCGGGGTGACGGTCTCGTCGAGAATGCCGGGAGCCGCATCGGCCGGCACCTCAGGCATGGGCACCTCGCCAACCTCTGCGCCGTCGCGCTCGATGACCACCCGATAGCGATCGATGTGCGGGGCGTGCACAAACAGGATGCGGCGCCACTCATCTGATCCGGCCTGCCGCGCTGCGGCCTCAGTGCGATACGCACCGACCTCGCTGCGCTGCGATTCGGCCGGGCTTCCTGGCACACCGACCACCGCCACCAGATACCGCTTCATGAGTCCCATGGGCGGGATGCTACCGGGTGCGATTACCCTTGCCGCCAATGAGCACTGGATCCTTCACCCACGTCGTCGCCTGCGTTGACGACTCAGACTTCTCCGCCAACGTCATCCGTCTCGCCGAGCGCGTCGTGAAGACAGGCGGCACCATCTCGGTGGTGCACGTACTGGGCGGCCCACCCTTCAGTGAGTCGGTGGTCGCTGCCATCGGTGGCGCCTTCGGTGGTTCGCCGCTGATGGACAACACGTCGTCGCACCGCGAGATCGCCCAGGCGCTTCTTGAGAGCGTGTGCGAGGACATCCCGGGCGCCGTGCCCGTGGTCATCGATGCACACGACGCCGACTCGGCGCCCGACGCCGTGGTGCGCTGGGCGGAGGACAACGAGGTTGACGCCATCGTGGTGGCGGCACACACCCGCGCGCTCGACCGCGCACTCAAGTTCATGGGCTCATTCAGCGGCCACCTGGTGCATCACGCACCGTGCCCGGTGGTGCTGCTGCCGCACGGCCTCACCTTCGGCGGCGACTCCTAGCCGCGTCGTGGCGGCCGTGGGATGAACCCACTGGTGCGCCGCACGTAGTCCGCATAGCCGGGTCGCCGCGTGGCGATGTCCTTCTCCAGCAGCCCGGCACCCGACACCTTCACCAGCAGCAGGGTCATCAGCAGCGGGCCGGCAAAGCCCCATGCGCCCGCGCCGCTCTCGGCGGCGATGAGGAAGATGCCCCACCACACAAGGAAGTCGCCGAAGTAGTTGGGGTGGCGCGTGTAGCGCCACAGGCCCGTGTCGAGCACCTGGCCTTTGTTTGCCGGGTTGGCCTTGAAGCGGGCGAGCTGCCAATCGCCGATGGCCTCGAAGCCCAGGCCGATTGCCCACACCACCGCGCCCACGATTGCCAGCCAGCCGAGCGCCCGGTCGGGCACTGATGCCAACTGCACGGGCAGCGACACAATCCACATGAGTACGCCCTGCAGCACGAACACGGTGAACAGGCTGACGATCCAGAACCGCGCACCATGCTTCTTCCGCATTGCCGCGTACCGGAAGTCTTCGGGCTTACCGAAGTTGCGCTTGGCCAGATAGAACGACAGGCGCAGGCCCCAGATGCCCACCAGCACGGCGATGAGCACGCGACGGCCATCGTCGCCATCACCGGCCACCAGCGCGGTGAGGGCCACAGCGATGAAGCCGAGCGGCCACACCGGGTCAACCACGCTGGCGTCGCGGAGCGCCAGACTCACCAGCCACGTCGCCAGCATGACGCCTGCGATGACGATCGCGGTGAGCAGAAGCATGTCGCCGTATCCCATACGCCAAGCCTGTCATGGGAGAGGCGCGTAGTCTCGTCCCAATGGACCCGTGGTACATCCGCTTCGCCGAAGGGCACGACATCCCACGCCCCGTGCTGCTGCGCGCCATCAGGGCTCGCGTGGGCGCGCGGCTTCGGCGTGAACGCCGTGGCGGGCCCGACGCCGTGGGCGCCCGCCAGCGCGATCTGCGCCGCCGACTGGCCGACTCGCCGGTGGCCATCCGTACCGATGCCGCCAACGAGCAGCACTACGAGGTGCCGGCGGAGTTCTTCCAGCTGTGCCTGGGGCCGCGACTCAAGTACTCGTCGTGCCTGTTTCCGAAGGGCATCGATGACCTGGCGGCGGCCGAGGACGCCATGCTGGCGCTCACCTGTGAGCGCGCTGGTCTCGACGATGGGCAGGACGTGCTGGAACTCGGGTGCGGGTGGGGATCGCTCACGCTGTGGATGGCGCAGCGCTACCCGTCGAGCCGCATCACCGCGGTGAGTAACTCATCAGGCCAGCGACGGTATATCGAGGGCCGTGCAGCCGAGCTGGGGCTCACCAACATCGAGGTGATCACCGCCGATGTGAACGGCCTCGAGATGGATCGCACGTTCGACCGCATCGTCAGCGTGGAGATGCTGGAGCACGTGAAGAACCACCCGGCGCTGTTTGCCCGCATCGCCACGTGGCTCAAGCCCGACGGCGCATTCTTCGTGCACGTGTTCAGCCACCGCGACCTCACCTTCGAGTTTCTCGAGGACGACCCAACGGACTGGATCGGCCGGCACTTCTTCACCGGCGGCACCATGCCGTCAGACGACCTGCTGCTGCACGCCTGCAACGACCTGACGGTGGCCGATCATTGGCAGGTATCAGGCACGCACTACGAGCGCACAGCGCTTGCGTG
>CAIPNN010000200.1 GCA_903866425.1 uncultured Actinomycetes bacterium | reverse complement strand
CGGGCGGTGGCTCGGTGCTCGGCTCGCTGCGGGGTGCCCTGCTCGACCGGGGCGACGCCGAGATCACGATCGAGGTCCCCGGCGTGGGCTACCGCGTGCTGGCTGGTCGTGAAGCGTTGACGCTGGATCGCCTGCATGAGCCGACAGGACAGAGCCGTATCACCATTGCCCCGGTGGTCTCTGGTGCAGGTGGCAATGGCCTTGGTCAGATCTTGCTGGGCGCAGCCCTGCTGGCCGTGGCCTGGTGGAACCCGCTTGGCTGGGCGGCGTCGGGCGCGTTTTTGTCGCAGGCCACGCTCTACTCGGTGGGCACCGCCATGATTCTGGGTGGCGTGGCGCAGATGATTGCGCCGACACCGAAGGCCACGGAGCCCTCAGAGCGCCCGGAAAACAAGCCCAGCTACACCTTCAATGGTGCGGTCAACACCACCGCCCAGGGGCATCCCGTGCCGGTGGGCTACGGCCGTTTGATAGTGGGCTCGGCGGTGATCAGTGCCGGCATTGACGTCGATGAGATCGCCGCATGAGCCAACTCATCATTGGTGCGGGTGGTGGCGGCAAAGGCGGTGGAGGAAGCGCCCGTGTGGCACAAGAGGCCCCCGACAGCCTGCGTTCCAAAGCCTATGCGCGAGTGGTTGACCTCATTTCCGAGGGTGAGATCGAGGGGCTGGTCGACGGCCTGCAATCGGTTTACCTGGACGACACGCCGATTGAGAACCCTGATGGCTCGACTAACTTCTCAGGCGTCACCCTGGAGACCCGTAACGGCAGCCAGCAGCAAAGCTATGTGCCCGGTTTCTCGTCTGTTGAGAACGAGGTGGTCGTTGGTGTAGAGGTCAAAGCGAGCCAGCCGGTGGTGCGCTCCATCACCGACCCGGATGTGGATGCCGTTAGGGTAAAGGTGAGCGTGCCGCAGTTGACCAACCAGGACACTGCCAATGGCGATCTCAATGGCAGTACGGTGAACTTTGCGATCGATCGCCAAGTGAACGGCGGTGGGTTCGTGGAGATGATCAACGACACGATCTCTGGCAAGACCACGACCAAGTACCAGCGCAGCTACTACGTGCCGCTTACGGGCAGTGGCCCCTGGGATATCCGTGTGCGCCGGATCACGGCGGACTCCACGTCGAGTGCAGTCCAGAACAAGACCTTTGTGGAGTCCTACACCGAGGTCATCGAGAGCAAGCTGCGCTATCCCAACAGCGCCCTGGTAGCGCTTCGGGTCGATGCGTCCCAGTTCTCGAGCATCCCGAGGCGCAGCTATGACATGAAGTTGCTGCGGGTTCGTGTTCCCGTGAACTACGACCCAGGCATACGCGCTTACAGCGGTGTGTGGAATGGCACCTTCAAGATAGCCTGGACCGATAACCCTGCATGGTGCTTTTACGACCTGGTGAGCAGCACCCGCTACGGCTTGGGTGGCTACATCCCTGAGGCCCAGGTCGACAAGTGGGCGCTCTACCGGGTAGCCCAATACTGCGACCAGTTGGTTCCCAACGGGCTGGGCGGTTTTGAGCCGCGCTTTACCTGCAACCTGTACCTCCAGACGCGGGAGCAGGCCTACAAGGTCGTGCAGGACATGGCCTCGATCTTTCGGGGCATGGTGTACTGGTCCGGTGGCGCGATCACGGTCACGCAGGATGCACCCGCTGAT
>CAIPNN010000199.1 GCA_903866425.1 uncultured Actinomycetes bacterium | reverse complement strand
GGCAAGCCCGGCGTGCAAGTGGCGTCCATCACCAAGCGGCCCAGCGGCTATGTGTTCACGCACATTGAGGGCGCCACCCGCCCCCAGATCAACGGCCAGACGCTGACCGTGGATGCCGTGCCCCTCAAGAGCGGCGACATCATCGACCTGGCGGGCACCCAGATGCAGTTCCTGCAGCCCGCGCTGTGAACCCAGGTCGGCGCCACCGCGCGTGACCAACCGCACACCCCCAGGGCCGCTTACGCGGCCCTTGCACTTTCAGCGCGGCGCACACGCATTTGTGCGCACATCGCGCGCCCGACCACCCCCTACCATCGCTTCGCACTGAACCCACCGGCTGCCCAGCGCAGCCCCAACCCGCCATGGGCATCCGCGTCTTGGGTTGCAGCGGCGCCATCGCGGCCGGCTGCAAAACCACCGCCTTCCTCGTTGACCAACACCTGCTCATCGATGCAGGCACGGGCGTGGGCGACCTCACGCTGGACGAGATGACCCTGGTCGACCACGTGCTGCTCACCCACGCGCACCTGGACCACATCCTCGGCATCCCCCTGATGGCCGACGCCACCCTGCGCCGGCGCATCGCCACCGGCCGTGGCCCCATCACCTTGCACGCGCTGCCGCAAACCTTGCAAGCGCTGCAAACGCACGTGCTCAACAACGTCATCTGGCCCGACTTCACCGCCGTGCCCCGCCCCGACGCACCCGCCTTGCGCTTGCAGCCGCTCGCCATCGGTGACGTTTTCGAGCTGGCCGGCCGTCGCATCGAAGTTTTGCCGGCCGTGCACACCGTGCCCGCGGTGGGCTATGCCGTGCAGCACCCCGACCACGGCCGCTGGTGGGCCTTCAGCGGCGACACCGGCCCCAATCCCGCACTGTTCGAGCGACTGAACCAACTCGACCTCGCCCACCTCGTTATCGAAGCCGCCTTCAGCGACGACGAAGCCGCGCTGGCCGCCATCGCCCTCCATCACTGCCCCAAAACCCTCGCGGCCGACCTGATGCGCCTGCGCCGCCCCGCCGACCCCACCCAGGCCCCCGAGGTCTGGCTGACCCACATGAAGCCGGGTGAGCTGCAAGCCATCCTGGCCGGCATCCAAGCCCGGCCGGTGGCGCAGCGGCTGCGGCCGCTGGTGGATGGGCAGGTGTTTGCGGGGGCTTGAGGGCGGGCCGATCCCGCATGGTTCCCTTTGCGCCGAGGTCTCGAAGCCCGACGCTAAGCTCTGCTACGGCTTGTAGTCCCCCGCCCTGGGCGGCCGACGACTGGGCCGAACTGCTTGCTTGCGCCCCGGCTTGAAACCCCGAAGGCATGCGCCGACTGCTCTAAACGGGTCAGGGCTTGCTGGCTTTTGTTCTGCTTGCAGATACAGACACGGGTTGGCGGAGGGGTGGAAATGAGCCCCAGTCTCGGTGCCCACAGGGCCAGCCTGATATGGCGCCTACGAACAGTTAGCAACGCCTGGTCGCCCTGAGGAGTCGAACCGCCAGCCAGTCCTGTGCACGGTCGCCAACTCAGCCCCGAAGCGTCACCCCTGACCATTCGCGTCATCGGCCACTGCCCAGT
>CAIPNN010000198.1 GCA_903866425.1 uncultured Actinomycetes bacterium | reverse complement strand
GCCGCAGTGCATCTGCACGCGCCACGGGGCCGGTGTCGGGCACCACATCCACCATGTCGCGCAGCGCCTTGGGCACGGCGTTGCGCGTGCGCCACGGTGCGTCTGACGGGCCGATGATGGTGATGCGTCCGATTGCATTGGGGTCGAGTGTGGCCAGTGCCCGCAGGGCGAAGCGCAGACCGGTGCGCTCGCGCTCACGGGCCACCACCACAACGCCTGGCGCGTCCGAGGGCGGGCCGAACAGGCCGGGCTCCACTCCAGGGGCCACCACGTCGTAGGTGCCGGGAAGCACGCCCTCAAGGACGTGGCGGGCGGCGTCTGACCCGGCGATGCGCACGTCGGCCTGGGCGAGGGCGCGATCGACGAGGGGGCGCACGAAGGCCACGCCGGCAAGTGGGGCCGTGCGGTGGAACGTGACGGCGCGCACGCCGGTGGCGTGGCGCAGTGCGGTGAGCGCTGGGCTGGGCGCAAGCGGCTCGTGCAGGTGCGCCACGTCGAAGCCGCCCATGCCGAGCGCCACCTCAAGGCCCGATGCGGCGTCGATTGGTCCACCAAGGCGGCGGCCGCTCGCGCTGCTACGGCGGATGGCCCGTGAGGTGGCCACGAACAGCGGCTCACCGCCGGGCTCGGCGGCCACTGCGTCGGCGTCGCCGGCCTCGAGGGCATCAATGCGGCGCCTGCCGGCATCAACCGACACCCGGCCGGTGCCGGGCGCCAGAATCGTCACCGCATGGCCGCGGCGCGAGAGTGCTTCAGCCTCCGCCAGCACGGCGCGCCCCACATCGTCCCCGGGAGGGAACGCGTGGGGCGACACCAGCGCGATGCGGAGTACCGGGGCGTCCATGCCGCCCCCGGCCTAGTCCTTCGGCAGCGCGGAGTTGTCCTCGCCGCTGATGAATGCCTCGGTCATCTCGCGCGCCAGATCGTCCGGGTGCTGGATGGGCGGGCTCTTCATGAAGTACGACGACGGACCCTCGAGCGTGCCCGAGACACCGCGGTCCATGGCCACCTTGCAGCAGCGCACGGCGTCGATGACCACGCCGGCCGAGTTGGGGGAGTCCCACACCTCGAGCTTGAGCTCGATGTTGAGGGGGACGTCGCCGAAGGCCTCGCCCTCCATGCGGATGTGGGCCCACTTGCGGTCGGTCAGCCACGGCACGTAGTCCGACGGACCGATGTGGATGTCCTTCGGGTCCATCTCGTAGTCGAGCATCGACGTGACGGCGTTGGTCTTGCTGATCTTCTTCGACTCGAGACGCTCGCGCTCGAGCATGTTGAGGAAGTCGGTGTTGCCGCCGAAGTTGAGCTGCGTGGTGTGCTTCAGGCGCACGCCACGCTCGCGCATCAGGCGGGTGAGCTGGCGGTGCACGATAGTGGCGCCCACCTGGCTCTTGATGTCGTCACCCACGATGGGCACGCCGGCCTCGCGGAAGCGCTCCTGCCAGTAGTGCTCGCGGCCGATGAACACGGGCACGCAGTTCACGAACCCACAGCCGGCGGCGAGGATGTGCTCCACGTACCACTTGGTGGCCTGCTCAGAGCCCACGGGGAGGTAGGAGATGACCACGTCGGTCTTGGTCTCCTTGAGGAGGCCCGTGATGTCGGCGGTCTCGCCCGGGGCCTTCTCGATGACCTCGGACAGGTACTTGCCGAGGCCGTCGTGCGTCATGCCGCGCGACACGGTGACCCCGGTCTTCGGCACGTCGGCGAGCTTGATGGTGTTGTTGGGCTCGCTGAAGACCGCGTCCGCCAGGTCGGTGCCGACCTTGCGCGAGTCGATGTCGATCGCCGCCACGAAGTTGATGTCCTTGACGTGGTATCCGCCGAGGACCGTGTGCATCAGGCCCGGGATGAAGTCATCCGGGTTGGCGTCCTTGTAGTACTGGACGCCCTGGACGAGTGACGAGGCACAGTTGCCCACGCCGATGATGGCGACGTTGACGCTCTTACTCACGAGTTGGGGTCTCCCCTTCGGTTACTTGTCACCGGGGGAGCCATCGGCATCCCGGAGTACGGAGTGTACGTATGAAAGCCGCTGCGCGAACGTCACGAGCGTGCCGACAGCGAGGATTGTCATGAGCACCTCGATCGTGATGCCCCAGCCGCCCAGCAGAAGGGCGAATCCGATGATGATCAGCCGCTCGGTGCGACTGAAGAGCCCGCCCTTGTTCGAGTCGATGCCGAGACCCTCCGCGCGGGCGCGCGTGTACGACACCAGAAACGATCCGGCGATGGCGAGAAATACCATGGCAAGGGCCCAAATGCGTCCATCGCGTGCCATCGCGATGCCGATGCCGCCGAGCACCAGCGCCTCACCCAGGCGATCGAGGTTCGAGTCGAGGAATGCCCCGAACGTGGTGGCCTTGCCACTCATGCGGGCCACCGAGCCGTCGAACATGTCACTGAAGCCGCCGACAATCCCCACGATCGCCGCGGGAATCCACAGCTGAAAGCCCGCCAGCACCGCGGTGATGATCGCGAGCATGAAACCGAACACCGTGATGGCGTTGGGCGTGACCCCCGCGCGCACCAACCCCTTGACCATGGGGTTGAAGAACGCGCGGGTGGCGTCTGACAGCTTCTTGCGGGCGGGCGGATTACCGTCGCCGCGGGCGTCATCGGTCCGCGTTGGGATGGTGCCTCTTCTGTGGTCATGGCGCGGCCACACAACGGCCGACGGGAGGCGCCTAGGATAGCGGCCCATGCGCCTGTGCTCCTTCAGCGGACCGAATGGCCCCCTGCCGGGGCTCGTTGTGGGCGACGAGATCGTCCCGCTTTCCGCCCCCTCCACCCTCGACATCATCGCCGGTGCCGACGCCGTCCCGGTGGGCGACCCCATCCCGTTGGGTGATGCGACACTCGAGGCGCCGGTCGTTCCGGGCGCGGCGATCGCCATCGGGCTCAACTACAAGGCACACGCCGCCGAGACCGGTCAGGAGCCCCCGGCCGAGCCCGTGCTGTTCGCGAAGATGCGCGGCACGGTCAACCGTCCGTCCGGCCCCGTGGTGCACCCCGAGTGGACGCGCCGCCTCGACTACGAGGGTGAGCTCGGCGTGGTCATCGGGCGACGTGCGCACCGGGTGTCCGCAGCGGACGCGCTTGACCACGTGTTTGGGTACATGGCCGTGAACGACGTGAGCGCGCGCGACCGGCAGAAGGCGGAGCCCCAGTGGATGCGCGCCAAGAGCGGTTGGGGGTTCATGCCGATGGGGCCATGGATCACCTCGGCAGACGAGGCGGGCGACCCCCAGACGCTGCGCATCCGCACCTGGGTGAATGGCGAACTGCGCCAGGACACCAACACCGCCGACATGATTTTTCCCGTGGCCGAACTCCTGGCGTACGCATCGCAGGTGTTCCCGCTGGAGCCGGGCGACGTCATCACCACCGGCACGCCATCGGGCGTGGGCGTGGGAATGGATCCGATGCGGTTTCTCCAGCC
This sequence comes from uncultured Actinomycetes bacterium, assembly GCA_903866425.1. Taxonomy (GTDB): domain Bacteria; phylum Actinomycetota; class Thermoleophilia; order Miltoncostaeales; family Miltoncostaeaceae; genus SYFI01. Next base: position 204 of record CAIPNN010000198.1, on the reverse strand, counting down.
GGGTGACGTGGTGCGCATCGACATCGACCGACTGGGCAGCATCGAGCATGCGATCGTGGCGCCATGAGTGATCTGCGCGCCGATCTGGCCGACATGCGCCGCGTGGTCGACTTCGCAGGCCTGGCGTTCCCTCGCGGCGTGCTGGGGCCGGAGGCCATGGACCTGGCCACCGCATTCGGCCTGCCAGATGCCGACCCGCAACTG
>CAIPNN010000197.1 GCA_903866425.1 uncultured Actinomycetes bacterium | reverse complement strand
CGCGCCCGCCATCGACGATGACCAGGTGGAACTCCTCGGGGCCGTCGCTCTCGCCCTCGCGGCGGGGGCCGCTGATGAGGTTGACGTAGTTGGCGGCGTCGTATCCGATTGCCGCCATGGGCAGCACCTGCAGGATATGCGCCGCCTCATCCCAGTTGGCCACCACGCGCTCCATGCCCATCACGGCCACGTGAATGCGCGGCTGCGACGTGACCAGCCGGGCGTTGCCCTCGTTCTCGACGATGCACACGGTGCCGGTGTCGGCCACGGCCAGGTTGACGCCCGAGATACCGATCTCGGCCTGGGCGAACTTCTCGCGCAGACGCTTTCGCGCGTGGGCCACAAGCCCCTCGCGGTCGTCCGGCACCTCGCCATCGCTCTCGGCCCGGAACAGTTCGGCCACCTGCTCTTTGTTCAGGTGGATGGCTGGGGCGATGATGTGCGCGGGGTGCTCGTTGGCCAGCTGCAGAATCCACTCGCCCAGGTCGGTCTCGACCACTTCGAGCCCCGCCTGTTCGAGGGCGTCGTTGAGCTTGATCTCCTCGGTGGCCATCGACTTGCTCTTGGCCACGGTGCGGGCGCCACGCGCGCGGGCGAGCCCGACGATGTACCGGCATGCCTCAGCGGCATCTGCCGCGCGCACAACGGTGCCGCCGTTGGCCCGCACGTTGTGCTGCAGCTCGGTGAGGAGGGCAGGCATGTCACGGATGTTCGACCGGCGGATCTCGCGGGCACGGTCGCGCATCTCCTCAAACCCGTAGTCGCGGTCTATCACCTCGCGCTGCTCAGCCCATGCGGTGCCCGCCGTGCGCAGGTTGGCCGCGAGCCCCGGGTCGCGCATGGCCTTGACCGTGCGCTCGCGCAGGGTTCCCGTGACGTCGTCGTACGTCACGCCGCCCTGTGCGCGCCGCCGGCGGGTGCTCACGAGCCCAGCACCTCGGAGATGTGGCGGGCACGGATGGGGATGCCGGTGCGGTGCGCGCGCCCGGCGATGTGCATGAGGCAGCCCAGATCGCAGGCCACCACCTCGGGCGCGCCACTGTTCATGGCGTCATGCGCCTTCTGGTCGCCAAGGCGCCCCGACAGCTCGGGGTAGTTCAGCGCGAAGGTGCCGCCAAAGCCGCAGCACTGATCGGTATTGGCCATCTCGCGCACCTCGAGGCCGGGCACCATGTCGAGCGCCGCGCGCGCGCTGGTGTCGTCACCCAGCATGCGCAGCATGTGGCAGGAGTCGTGCACCGTCACCGCGCCGCAGGGCTTGGCCCGCGGGTTGAGGTCGTGCTTGGCCAGGAACTGGGTGAACTCGATGGTGCGCGCAGCCAGATCGCGCGCCTCGGCCTCGTCGGGTTCACCCTTGAACAGCTCGGGGTATGAGTGGATGACCATGCCGGCGCACGAACCGCTCGGCACCACGACCTCCTCGGTGCCCGCGAACACCTTGATGGTGTGCCGGGCCACCGCACGCGCCTGATCGGGGTGGCCGCTGTTCCACGCAGGCTGCCCGCAGCAGGTCTGCCCGCGGGGCACCTTCACGTCAACGCCTGCGCGCTCCAGCGCCCGGCGCGTGGCCTTCCACACCTTGGGTGCGATGGCGTCCGAAAGACACGTGCGCATGAGGAGGACCCGCATAGGGGGAGTGTAGGGCCGACGCCCGGACCGCAGGGGTAGCGTGCGGCGCATGACCTCCAACGCTTCCGCATGGCCCCTCTGGCGCGTCGCACGCATCGTCGCCTCGGTTGTCGTCCTGATGGCCGCCGCGTACTTCCTGGTGGTGGCCTTCGACAACATCACCAACCCCACGAACCCGAACGGGAGCAACTGGCCATTCGTGAAGGGCGTGCTTGGTGGCGAGGGCACGCCTGCCGACAACGGCTTCGAGTCGCGCTTCATCGACCAGACATGGTTCGACGTGCTGGCCTACATCGGCATCATCGCCGGCGAGGCGCTTGCCGGCATCACGCTGCTTGTCGGTGGCATCCTTGGCATTCGCCGCTCGCGCACGGCAGAGGGCTGGGAGCCGGGTCAGCGCTGGACGTTCGTCGGCGCATTCTTCGGGCTCATGGTGTTCTTCTTCGGCTTCATCACCGTGGGCGGCAACTGGTTCATCATGTACGAGAACGCCAAGTGGAACGGCCTTGACCCTGCATTCCAGAACACGGTCACCACGCTGCTGGCGGTGCTGCTCGTGGTGGGGGTGG
>CAIPNN010000196.1 GCA_903866425.1 uncultured Actinomycetes bacterium | reverse complement strand
CGCCTTTGGCGTGCTCATCCGGCCCACGGGCGTGCTCATCGTGCTGCCCGTGCTCATGCTCGCGTGGGCAGCTGGTGCCGATGGCCGCTGGCGCCGACTCATCACCGCCGCCATTCCCACGGTGGTCATCGGGCTGTCGTACCTCGGGGTGATGCAGGTGCGGCAGGGGGGATGGGACCTGCCGCTCAAGGCGCAGGCCGCATGGGGCCGCGGGCAGCTCGGCGTGGGCCTGCTGTCGCTGCTTCCCGACGAGTTGGGCAAGGCGGTGGGCGGCACCTTTGGTGGCGACCTGCTGGGCAGCCGAGATCTGCTGGGCAAGCAGACCATCTCGCAGTTGTCGGGGCTGACGGCCGGCGACTGGTCGGCGGTGCTGCGCGACCTGGTGTTCGGCATCATCTACGTCATTCTGCTCACCGCCCTGTGGCGCAAGGAGGGCGGGCTCAGGTCACCGTGGGTGCTCTACTCGTTCCTCATGCTCGTGGTGCCGCTGGCAAGCGGATCGGTCACCTCGCTGGCCCGCCTCGGCCTGCTGGCGTGGCCCCTCGCGTGGCCCATGGCTGAGTGGCTCGGCAAGGGCGGCCCCACGCGCATGCGCTGGGTCACCATCACGGCGCTGGTGGTCATCGCCCTGATGGTGGCCCAGCTATCAACGCAAGCGCCGTAGCTAGGCGAGCGCCTCCACCACGTAGTCGATGCAGGCGGTGAGCGCACGGCAGTCGTCGGGCGTGATAGCCGGGAAGGTGGCGATGCGCACCTGGTTGCGGCCGAGCTTGCGGTAGGCGTCGGTGTCGACCACGCCGTTGGCGCGCAGGATCTTCGACACCAGCGTGGCGTCAATGCTGTCGGCCAGATCGATGGTGGTGACCACCGTGCTGCGCTTGGCCGGGTCGGTCACAAACGGTGACGCCCACTCGCGGGTCTCCGCCCACTCGTAGATGGCGCCGGATGACTCGGCGGTGCGCGCCTGCGCCCAGGCAAGGCCACCCTGCGAGTTGAGCCAGTCGAGCTGCTCGGCCAGCAGGTAGATGGTGGCGAGGGCCGGCGTGTTGTAGGTCTGGTCCTTCAGCGAGTTGTCGCGGGCGATGCCCAGGTCGAGCGACGCCGGGCACCAGCGGTCGGCCAACTCGTCAATGCGGGCGAGGCCGGCGGGTGAGCACGCGGCCAGCCACAGGCCGCCCTCGCTGGCAAGCGCCTTCTGCGGCGAGAGGTAGTACACGTCGAACTCGGCGGCATCCACCTCCATGCCGCCGGCGGCCGACGTGGCATCAACCAGCACCAGCGCGTCGGCGTCGGCACCCGCGGGGCGGGTGACCGGCATGGCGACTCCGGTGGAGGTCTCGTTGTGCGTGAGGCAGTAGGCATCCACGCCTGCTGCGGCAGTCATCTCGGGGTGGGTGCCGGGCTCCGACTCCACCACGTCAACCGTGGCGATGTGCGGTGCCTCCTGCAGGGCCTGCGCGAACTTCGAGGAGAACTCGCCGAACACCGCGTGGCGGCTGTGCTCCCGCACCAGGCCGAACCCCGCGACATCCCAGAACGCCGTGGCGCCACCGTTGCCCAGCAGCACCTCGTAGCCGTCGGGCAGGCGCAGCAGGTCGGACAGGCCGCTGCGCACGCGTGCCACCACGTCTTTCACCGTGGCCTGGCGGTGCGAAGTACCCATGTACGAATTGCCGGTTTCGGCGAGGGCGCGCAGGGCCTCTACGCGCACTTTTGAGGGGCCACTGCCAAAGCGGCCATCGGCCGGGAGCAGGTCGAGCGGGATGCGGACTTCATTCTGGGTCGTCATGGCGCGCACCATACCGGTCGTGCGCGGGTGTTCCAGCACGCCCGACGGGGGGGAGGGGCGATCGCCCGGGGCGAGAATATTGACCGGACAATCAAAGCGGTCGGAGGCGGGGATGCGGAAGGGCGTTGTGGCGGCGGTGGTGGGGGGTGCGCTGATGGCAGGCGCGCTGCTGCCAGCCGGTGCACTTGCACAGGACGCCACCATCTCGTTCAGCGCGGCAGGAGCTGAACGCAACGCCGTGATCCAGGTGCCGCAGTCGGACAAGCCCGTGCCGGTGGTTGTGGTGTTCCCGCGCGAGGGGATGACCGCGCAGGACGCCGTCACCCGCTTCGCCCCGGCGGTCACCGCGGCCAAGGCCGCAATCGTGGCGCTCGACGCGCTGCCGTGCTCGCGCCTTGGCGGCGCACCGTGCTGGGCACCCATGGAGCCTGGTGACCGTCAGGTGGTCGACCTGGCCGGCACATCGGGCCTCATGGACATTCTCGACAAGCGCGCCGACCTCGACACCAGTCGCCTCGTGGCGATGGGCGAGTCGAGCGGCGGCGCCTTCGCCGTGACGGTCACCCGGTCCATTCCGGTGCGTGTGGATGGCGCGCTCGCCATCTCGGCGTTCGACCCGACGCGTGTGGTGGGTACCAATGCCGAAGGTCAGGTGGCATTCCCGCTCACGCTCACCGGACCCAGCAAGATCGCCCGGCAGCGCACGATGCAGGCCATCACCGTGGTGCGTGCGTCCAACGACACCTCCGTGCCGCCGCAGCTCTCAAAGGAACTCGTCACCCGTCTTTCCACGCACGGCTGGCAGTCGAAGGCCACGCTCGTCACCATCGGCGGCGTCGGTGCCGGCGACCCGCAGCTGGCCGCCCCGCGTCGCATTACCAAGCGCATCAAGGCGCTCATGGTGTCGGCGCTCCACCTCGACACCACGCCGGGTGTGCAGAAGCGCCTGATCGAGTTGGGCTACCTGCCCAAGGGCACCACCAGCGGCGATTACGCCACCCAGCAGGCCCTCATGGCATTCCAGGGCTGGGAAGGCCTGCCGCGTGATGGTGTGGCCGGGGCGCAGACGCAGAAGGTTCTCGCCACCGCAACCCGCCCCACCGTCGCCAAGCCGGGCAAGGGGAAGCGCATCGAGGTGGACATCGACAAGCAGGTGCTCCTGCTTGAGGACGGCAACAAGGTACTGAGCGCCATCCATGTGTCCACTGGGGCGGCGGGCAACACACCGCGTGGCAACTACTCGATCATCCGCAAGGAGAACCCGAGTTGGGTGCCCGCATTCAAGATCTGGCTGGCATACACCTCGTACTTCGTGGGGGGCTTCGCCCTGCACGAGTACCCCGACGTGCCGGGCTACCCCGCATCACATGGCTGCGTGCGCATCGCATCGCCGTTCGCGCCGGGCGTCTACGAGTTCGCCAGCTTCGGCACGCCCATCTACCTGCACTAGCGACGCCGCGGGTGGCGCCGTCTACTGCCGTTGGCGGTTCCCCGGGACCCTGAACGAAGCCAGCAGGCCCAGAAATACGAAACCGGCCGAGCCCCGAAGGGCCCGGGCGGTGCATGCGCAACGTGCGCGCGGTGCTGCTGCTGCG
>CAIPNN010000195.1 GCA_903866425.1 uncultured Actinomycetes bacterium | reverse complement strand
CCGTGCCATGCCCCTCGTCAAGGATGCGCACCTTGAAGTTGACCATCGAGATGCGGTCGATCTCAGGGATTCGGCCGCCCAGGGCCTGCCTGAGCGCCTTGTCAAGCGCGTTGACCGGGCCATTGCCTTCGGCGGTCGCCACCAGGCGCTCGCCGCCCAGGTGCAGGCGGATCGTGGCCTCGGTGATGACCTTGCCGGTGTCGTCACGCTCGGTGATGACCCGGAATGACTCGAGGACGAACACGGGCTCGTGCACGCCGGCTTCGCGCTCAAGCAGGATGCTGAACGACCCGTCGGCCACCTCGAAGTGGTAGCCCTGGTGCTCCAGTTCCTTGATGCGGGCGAGGATGCGCGGTGCCAGGTCTGCGTCGGCCTCGACGTCGATGCCGGCCTCACGCGCGCGCTCCAGCACCACGTGGCGGCCCGAGAGTTCGCTCACCTTCATGCCGCGCTCGTTACCGACAAGCGACGGATCGATGTGCTCGAACGTGCGGGGGTCGGTGACCATGCCGGCGACGTGCATGCCGCCCTTGTGGGCGAATGCGTTGGCGCCCACGTACGGCGCCCACGGGTCGGGCGGCAGGTTGGCCGTCTCAGCGGCCCAGTGCGACAGCTTGGTGAGCTCCTCAAGGCCACCGGGCCGCAGTACGTCGTACCCGAGCTTGAGTGCCAGCGACGGCACCACCGAGATGAGATTGGCGTTGCCGCAGCGCTCGCCCCAGCCGTTGATGGTGCCCTGCACCTGGCGGGCGCCCTGCTGCACAGCGACAAGCGAGTTGGCCACGGCGCACTCTGCGTCGTTGTGCGTGTGAATGCCGATATCGGCGTCGGGCAGCGCCGCACGCACCTCACCCGTGATGCGCTCGACGTCCATGGGCAGCGTGGCGCCGTTGGTGTCGCACAGGATGACCCACGAGGCGCCCGAGCCGTGCGCCGTCTTCAGGCACTCGATCGCGTACTCGGGGTGCTCGCGATAGGCATCGAAGAAGTGCTCGGCGTCGTAGAAGACGTCCTTGCCCTCGGCCAGCAGGAATGCCACCGACTCGCCGATCATCTTCAGGTTCTCTTCGCGTGAGACCTTGGTGACCTTCTGCAGGTGCAGGTCCCAGGTCTTGCCCACGATGGTCGCCACCGGGGCGAAGGTCTCCACCATGATGCGAAGCCCTGGGTCATCAGCGGGGTCGGTATCACGACGCCGCGTCATGCCGAAGGCGGCGATGCGGGTGCTTCCCAGGTCCTCCGACTGCAGCAGGTCGAACAGCTCGGAGTCCTTGGGATTGGACGACGGGAACCCCGCCTCCACCACGTCGACGCCGAGTGCGGCAAGGCGCGTGGCCACCTGGAACTGCTCGCCCACGGACAGGCTCATTCCCTCGCGCTGCATGCCATCGCGCAGGGTCGTGTCGTAGATGAGGATGCGCTCCATCAGCCCGCCGGTGTCACGTAATCGAGCCAGTGGCGGAACTGCGGATCACGGCCGTGAATGACGGCGTCGAAGCGCGCCTGCAGATCGCGTGTGATCGGACCTGGGTCGCCCACGAGGTGGTCATCCACCTCACGGATGGGACACACCTCGGCAGCCGTGCCGGTGACGAAGATCTCGTCGGCGAAATACAACTCGGCGCGGGCCAGATCGCGCTCCACCACGGTGTATCCGGCCACCTGGGCCAGTTCGATGATCGAGTTGCGGGTGATGCCCTCGAGGATGGACGACGAGATGGGCGGGGTGATGATGACGTCGTCCTTCACCACGAAGATGTTCTCGCCGGAGCCGTCGGCCACGTGGCCCTGCTCGTTGAGCAGGATCGCCTCGGCGTAGCCGGCCTTGTGCGTCTCGATCTTCGCGAGAATCGAGTTGAGGTACTGACCCCCGGCCTTTGCGGTGGCCGGCATGGTGTTGTTGCCGATGCGGCGCCACGACGAGATCTTGGCCCGGATGCCGTTCTTCAGGCCATCCTCGCCCAGGTACGCGCCCCACACCCATGCGGCGATGCTCACGTCGACGGGTGCCTCAAGGGGGAACAGACCCATCACGCCGTAACCGCGAAGGACGATGGGCCGGATGTAGCAGGCGCCAAGCGAGTTGCTGCTGATGACCGCGTGCACGGCCTGGCGCATCTCCTCGCGGGAGAACGGGAGGTCCATGTAGTACTGGCCGGCCGAACGCTCGAGGCGCGCAAGGTGGTCGTCAAGGCGGAAGACGGCGGTTCCGCCCTCGGCGTCGTAGGCGCGGATGCCCTCGAAGACGGACGAGCCGTAGTGCAGCCCATGGGACAGCACGTGGATCGTGGCGTCCTGCCAGTCCACGAGCCCCCCGTTCATCCAGATCTTCTCGGCTTCCTGCATCCCGTGATGCCCTTCCTATTGGGGATTCAGCCGGGCAGCCCGGCGATCCGGTGGAGTCTAGCGGCCCCTAGCTGGCGGCCGAGATGAGCAGATCGCCCATCTCGTGGGTGCTGAGCGTGCCGCCCAGATCACGCGTTGCCTGGCCCATGCCGAGCACCGCGTTGACGGCGTTCTCGATTGCCTCGGCGCCGCGAGGGGCATCGAGGGAGTACCGCAACATCATTGCTGCCGACAGACACGTGGCGATGGGGTTGGCAATGCCCTGCCCCGCGATGTCGGGGGCCGACCCGTGCACGGGCTCGAAGAGGCCGGGGCCGTGGCCGCCGAGGCTTGCCGACGGCAGAAGGCCGATGGAGCCGGAGATCATCGCCGCCTCGTCGGAGAGCACGTCGCCAAACAGGTTCTCGGTGACGATGACGTCGAAGTCGGACGGGCGGCTCACAAGCTGCATCGCCGCGTTGTCGACGAGCATGTGCTCGAGCTCCACGTCGGGGTGCTCGGCGGCCACGCGGTTCACCTCGTCGCGCCACAGGCGCGAACTCTCGAGCACGTTGGCCTTGTCGACCGAGGTGACCTTGCCGCGTCGCGCGATGGCCGACTCGAAGGCCACCTCTGCGACGCGACGGATCTCCTCACGGCTGTAGGTGCAGGTGTCGTAGGCCACGTCACCGTCGCGACCGCTCTTGCCGAAGTAGATGCCGCCAGTGAGCTCACGCACCACCAGCAGGTCGGTGCCCTCGATGCGCTCGGTACGGAGCGGGCTCGCCTCGTAGAGCGACGGGATGGGCTTGACCGGGCGAAGGTTGGCGAAGAGGCCCAGTCCGGCCCTGAGCGCAAGCAGTGCCTGCTCAGGGCGGGGCTTGTCGGGGTCGGTGGTGTCCCACTTGGGGCCGCCCACGGCACCAAGAAGCACAGCGTCAGACGCCTGGCAGGCCTCCATCACGCCATCCGGCAGGGGCTTGTCGAAGGTGTCGATGGCGCAACCGCCAACGGCGTGCGACTCCCACTGCACCTGCATGTCGTCCAGCGGCGCCACGTGGTCCACAAGACGCCGGGCCTCCCCGATGACTTCCGGACCGATCCCGTCGCCGGGCAGCAGAATGACCTTGACCTCGCGCATCAGTTCTCCAGTCGAATCAATCGGGGTCAGAGCAGGATGCTCGTGTTGGGACCCTCGCGCTCGCCATCTGCCTCGTAGGCGGTGATGGCGTCCTCCTTGAGGAGGGTGAGCCCGATGTCGTCCCAGCCGTTCAGCAGGCGGTCACGCACGGAGTCCTCGATGTGGAACTCCACCTTGCGGCCGTCAGGGAATGCCACGACGCACTCCTCCAGATCAACGGTGGCCTCAGCGCCCGGGTTGTCGTGCACCTGCAGCGTGAGGTCGCGCACGTCGTCCTCCGACAGCGTGATTGGCAGCATGCCGATCTTGGTGCAATTGGTGCGGAAGATGTCGGCAAACGACGGTGCGATGACCACGTCGAAGCCGAAGTCCTGAATGGCCCAGGGTGCGTGCTCGCGCGACGACCCGCAGCCGAAGTTCCGGCCGGCGACCAGGATCTTGGCGCCGGCGTACTCGGGCTTGTCGAGCTCATAGAAGTCTTCGGTGCGCCAGTCGTAGAACAGGAACTCGCCGAATCCCGTGCGCTCGATGCGCTTGAGGAACTGCTTCGGGATGATCTGGTCGGTGTCCACGTCGGCCCGGTCCATCGGGGCAACCTTGGACGTGACGATCTGGATGGGCTGCATCAGGCGCTCCCCTCGATCTCGCGGACATCGGTGAGGTGGCCGGTGATGGCGGCGGCGGCGGCAAGCGCCGGGCTCACCAGATGGGTGCGACCGCCCTTGCCCTGCCGCCCCTCGAAGTTGCGGTTGCTGGTGGACGCGCTGCGCTCGCCCTCCGACAGGATGTCGGGGTTCATGCCCAGGCACATCGAGCAGCCGGCGTCGCGCCACTCGAAGCCCGAGTCGGTGAACACCTTGTCGAGCCCCTCCGACTCGGCCTGCGCCTTCACGGCCATCGACCCCGGAACCACCATGG
>CAIPNN010000194.1 GCA_903866425.1 uncultured Actinomycetes bacterium | reverse complement strand
GTGGGCACCTTGACGTCCCACACCCAGCCCAGGCGCTCCATGCCGCGGATGAGCATCCACGACACATCCACCTGCTTCCACGTGAGTCCGTGGCGGGCCGACCCCGGAAACGCGTGGTGGTTGTTGTGCCATGCCTCGCCGAACACCGGCACCGCGAGCACCCACACGTTGCGGCTCTCGTCGTCGGTGTTGAAGGTGCGCTTGCCGAACATGTGGCAGATGGAGTTGACCGACCACGTCAGGTGGTCGAACACGAACACGCGCAGCAGGCCAGCCCAGATGAAGCACTCAAAGCCCAGCGCGATGCTGCCGCCGCCCACCCAGTAACCCACCATGAACGGGATGGCGAGCGAGAGCACCAGCCACACCATGTACAGGCGGTCGATCCAGCGGATGAGCGGGTCGGCGTAGAGGTCCTTGCCATAGCGCTCGCCGCGCTCGAGCCCCTTGGTGGTGAGCAGCCAGCCCACCTGGGCATGCCAGAGACCCTTGACCACACCCTTCCAGCCGCCGCCGTAGCCGTGGTGCGGCGAGTGCGGGTCGCCCTCCTTGTCGGACAGCGCGTGGTGCTTGCGGTGGTCGGTGACCCACTGGGTCACCGGCCCCTGCAGGGTCATCGACCCGAGAATTGCCCACACCGCAGTGAGCGTGCGGGTGGTCTTGAAGGCGCGGTGCGAGAACAGACGGTGAAACCCGATGGTGATGCCAAGGCCGCACACCACGTAGAGCACCGCGAAGGTGATGAGGTCAACCGGCCGCACGGCGACGCCCCAGAGCAGGCCGGTGATCGACAGCAGCGCGAGTGGCGGGACGACGATGGCGATGAGCGTGATGATGCGGGCCGAGGTGAGCGGCTTGTCGCGCACGGTGCCCACGAGGGGGGTATTGGGCTCCAATGGGTCGATGGTCGTCATCGGTCGTCAGGGTAGCGGCGCCTGTCCATTGCCGTGAGGGGTTCGGTGCCGTCATGATGGGGCTGTGCGGATCGCGGTCATCGGAAGCGGAATCGGCGGGCTGGGCGCGGCCTGGCTGCTGTCGCGCGCCCACGATGTAGAGGTGTTTGAGCGCGACGCGCGAATCGGCGGCCATACCCAGACCACCCGCGTCATCGGCCCGGACGGCGAGCATCTGGCCCTCGACTCCGGGTTCATCGTGCACAACGACGTGACGTACCCGCTACTGGTGCGCATGCTTGGCGAACTCGGTGTGGCCACCCAGCCGTCGCACATGGGCTTCTCAGTGAGCTGTCGACGGTGTGGCCTCGAGTTCTCGGGCGTGCGGTTGTGGACGCAGCCCGCGGCCTTCCTTCGCCCCAAGTTCCTGCGCATGGTGCCGGATGCGGTGCGGTTTCAGCGCACCGGCGACCGTGCACTGCTGCCGCAGTACGCCGGCATGAGCCTTTACGAGTTCGCACGCGCGGAGGGCTACTCCCAGGCGTTCATCGATCACTACCTCGTGCCGCTCACCTCGGCCATCTGGTCGGCGGGGCTGGACGACGCCCGCGAGTTTCCCGCGTCGTACGCCGTGGAGTTCTGGCGCAATCACGGCATCCTCGGTTTCCACCGCATCGCGTGGCGCACCATCACCGGTGGCAGCGACACCTACGTGCGCGCCATCACCGGTCCCCTCGGGGATCGCGTGCATGCCGGCATGGGCGTGACCGAGGTGCGACGCGACGCCGATGGCGTTGATGTGCGCACCGACGACGGTCAGGTGCGCCGGTTCGACCACGTGGTGATGGCGGCCCATGCCAATCAGTCGCTCGCAATGCTGGCCGATGCCAGCGATGGCGAGCGCAGGATCCTGTCGGCGTTCCGCACAACCGAGAGCGCGGTGAGTCTGCATGCCGACGCGACATTGCTCCCCCGAAGGCGCCGGGCACGCGCGGCGTGGAACCATCACGTCGATGACTGCCACGCTGCTTACGCCGCTCCGGCGATGACGTACTCGCTCAACCGTCTCGAGAACCTTGCGTCGCGCACCGAGTGGTGCGTGTCGCTCAACCGTGACGACGAGGTGGATCCCGCGCGGCTGGTGATGCGCACGCGCTATGCGCATCCGGTGTACGACTTCGCGGCGCTCGCCGCGCAGGCCCAGATGGAGTCGATTCAGGGAGTGCGACGCACCTGGTTCAGCGGGGCATGGATGGGCAACGGCTTCCATGAGGACGGCATGCGCGCCGCCGTGGGCGTTGCGAAGGGGCTCGGGGTGGACTGGTGAGGTCAGGTATCTACACCGGCACGCTTGTGCATGCGCGACGCACGCCCGCCGAGCATGTGTTCCGCTACCCCGTGTGCATGTACGCCATTGATGTGGACGAGATCGTCAACCTCGACCACAGCCTGAGGCTGTTTTCGTACAACAAGGCCGGCATCCTGAGCTTGCGCGACAGCGACCACATCGGCGATCCCACGCGACCCATTGGCGAGAACGTCCGCGCGTATCTCGCGGAGCATGGTGTCGATGTGGAGGGCACGCGCATCACCATGCTCACCAATCTGCGCACCGCCGGGTACGTGTTCAACCCGGTCACGTACTTCTACGTGTACGGCCCCGACGACGCGCTGCGCTGCATCCTTGCGGAGGTCAGCAACACCTTCGGCGAGCGCCTGCCGTACCTGCTCACCGACGCGGAGCGCATCACGCCGCTCAACGGTGAGGACGCATTTCGCCACGACAAGCGCATGCATGTGTCGCCGTTCTTCCCGCTCGACCAGGAATACATCTTCCGTATGGGGCCGCTTGATGACACGCTCGACATCCGCATGGATGTCATGCAAGGTGAGGAGCGGCCGTTCTGGGCGCAACTCACCGGCACGCGCCATGCCTTTACCGACCGCGAGCTGGGTCGGGCGCTCGTGCGCTACCCGCTCATGTCGCAGCAGGTCATTTCTCTTATTCACCTCGAGGCTCTCAAGCTCTGGAGAAAGCGCGTGCCGTTTCACAAGAAGCCGAAGTTCGTGCCATCTGAGGGCTCGGTTGCCGAGCACGACGCACTCGCCGCCGGTGGGCGTGGCCTGAGGCCGATTCCCGATGCCAAGCGCAGCCCCATCACCCCAGTAGTGAAGGCGCTCGCGCTGCGTGGCCTGCGGCGGCCGGTGGGTGGGTCGATCGAGGTGACCATGCCGGACGGCACCGTGCACCGCATGGGCAGCGGCGGACCCCGTCACGCGCGCATCACGGTGACGGGCAAGGATTTCTTCCGGCGCATTGCGCGCCGTGGACGTGTGGGGTTCGGCGAGGCGTACCAGGCGGGTGACTGGCGCGCCGATGGCGACGACCTGGTCGCGTTCCTCGAGATCCTCGCGCTCACCGCAGAGGATGTGCGCCGCCGCCCGCCGCAGTCGTTGGTGCCGGCAGCCATCGGCCGTCGTCCCCGCCTGCCCAACCCGGCCGACCTGGTGCGCGCGCGCAAGGACGTGCAGTACCACTACGACCTGGGCAACGATCTGTACCAGGCGTTCCTCGACCCATCGATGACCTACTCGTGCGCGTATTTCGAGCACGAGGGGCAGCCGCTTGAGGATGCCCAGCAGGCCAAGTACCGCCGGCTGTGCGAGAAGCTGCGTATCGGGCCCGACCACCATGTGCTCGAGGTGGGCTGCGGCTGGGGCGGGTTCGCCATGCACGCGGCCCGTGAACGCGGATGCCGTGTGACGGGCATCACGCTGTCGGTGGAGCAGGCCGAGGAGGCCCGCCGGCGTGTCGCAGCCGCCGGGCTCGACAACCTCATCGACATCGTCATTCAGGACTACCGGCAGATGCAGGGGCAGTACGACCGCATCGTGTCGATCGAGATGATCGAGGCGGTGGGGTACGACTCACTGCCCACCTACTTCGAGAACCTCGACCGGTTACTTGCTCCCGGTGGGGTCATCGGCATTCAGGCCATCACGGTTCCCGACCAGCGTCTGGAGCGCTACCGCCGTGGCACCGACTGGATTCGCGAGTACATCTTCCCGGGCGCCTTCTGCCCGCCCCTGGCATCGATGGTGGATGCCATGCGCAAGCACACCGAACTGCAGGTAGAGGGCATCGAGAACATCGGCATTCACTACGCCGACACATTGCGCCTGTGGCGCGAGCGCTTCATGGGCAATCGCGACGAGGTGCGGGCCCTTGGCTTCACCGAGGAGTTCATCCGCACGTGGGAGTTCTACCTGGCGTTCTGCGAAGCCGGATTCCGCACGCGGGCCCTCGGCGACCTGCAGATGGTCATCTCGCGGGCCTACAACGGGGCGCTCCCCCGGTATCCGGAGGAGCGCCTCGCGTTCTAGGCCTGCTTGCCGTCCGGGCGGTCGGCGAAGTCGAGCGATGCCGAGTTGATGCAGTAGCGCAGGCCATCGGGGCCGGGCCCGTCGGGGAACACATGCCCCAGGTGGGCGTCACATGTGGCGCACCGAACCTCGACGCGCCTCATGAACAGCGAGTTGTCCTCAACCTCGGTGATGGCGTCGGGGCTCACCGGGGTGAAGTAGCTGGGCCAGCCGGTGCCCGACTCAAACTTGTGATTGCTGTCGAACAGCGGGGCCTCGCAGCAGATGCAGCGGTAGATGCCGTCGTCGTGGTGGTCCCAGTAGATGCCGGTGAACGGGGGTTCTGTACCTGCCTCACGGGTTACGTGGTACTGCATGTCGCTCAGCTTGTCGCGGTACTGCGCGTCGTCTGGGGTCGCCTTGCGTGCCAACGTCGCCTCCCGATTCATGTGGTTGACGTCGTCTTCAGGATACGGCGTTCGGGGTCATTCGCGACGTTTCGCGGTGCCGGTGGCCCCTTTTCGAGAGGGCCGTGCGTCAGGTGGCGGAGAGGCCCCGTGTCACCCTGCAGTTTGTCTGACCGCTGATACCCTCGGTAGCTGACTATGAGGTCACGTTCCCGCTTCGCAATCGCACTGGCCCTCGCGGTCGGACTTGGCGCCTGGCTCATCTGGACGAGCATCGGGGGCAGCCTTGAGACGTACACGAGTCCGTCCGGCCTTACCCGCACCGACAACTCGACGTACCGCCTGAACGGGCGCGTGAACCCGGGCTACGGCGCGAACCCCGCCGAGCAGGCTCAGGGGCCCAATGGGCTCACGTTCGTGGTGCGCGACAAGGAGAAGCCCAAGTCCACCGTGACCGTGAAGTACCAGGGCTCGGTGCCCGATGCGTTCGCCGTCGACCGCGAGGTCGTCCTGACCGGCCACATGGAGAACGGCACGTTCATGGCTGACCGCGGATCGCTCATCACGCTCTGCCCGTCGAAGTTCATGCAGAAGGCCGCTGACGAGGGCAAGACGATGCCCGCCAACATCAAGGTGCCCGCGGCGAGTACCGGCAAGTGAGCCTGTTCGGGCGCGCGGCGCTGCTGCTGGCGTTCGCTGCTGCGCTGTATGCGGTGTGCGCGGCACTGTGGTCGCGAAGGCCTGGCCAGCAGCGGTTCATGGTGTCGGCCGAGCGCGCGGTATACGGCGTGGCCGGGGTCACCACGGTGGCCGTGGTCACCATGTGGACCGCACTGGTCACCGATCAGTTCAACATCGCCGACGTCGCCGGGTACTCGTCGCGCAGTCTCGGCACCAACTACAAGATCACCGCGCTGTGGGGCAGCCAGGCGGGGTCGCTGCTGCTCTGGGCGTGGCTGCTCTCGCTCGCGGCAGCGCTCGTAGTGGCGACCAACCGCCGCCGTAATCGTGAGCTGCTGCCCGTGGTCATCGCTGTGCTCATGGGTATCGCGGTGTTCTTCACGAGCGTTCTCTCGTTCATCACCAGCCCGTTTGCGACGCTGTCACCTGTGCCGCTCGATGGCCGCGGTCTCAACCCGCTGCTGCAGAACGTCTACATGCAGAGCCACCCGCCGCTGCTCTACATCGGCTACGTGGGGCTCGCGGTGCCGTTCGCATTCGCCATCGCGGCCCTCGTGACGCGCAGGCTCGACACCGCATGGATCACCTCGGTGCGGCGCTGGACCATCCTCAGCTGGATGTTCCTGGGCGTCGGCATCATCCTCGGGTCGCGCTGGGCATATGAGGAGCTCGGGTGGGGCGGCTACTGGGCATGGGACCCGGTGGAGAACGCCGCGCTCATGCCGTGGCTTGTGGCCACCGCCTTCCTGCACTCGGTGATGGTGCAGGAGCGACGGGGCATGCTCAAGATCTGGAACATGGTGCTGGTCACGCTTACGTTCACGCTTGCCCTGTTCGGCACGTTCCTCACCCGCTCCGGAATTCTGTCGTCGGTGCACGCCTTCGGTGAAAGCACCCTCGGGCCGTACTTCCTCGGCCTGATCGTGGTGGTGCTTGTGGGGGCGTTCGCGCTGCTCATCACCCGCCTGCCGCTGCTGCGAAGCCAGAGCAGCCTCGAGAGCTACGTGAGCCGCGAGGCGGTATTCCTCTACAACAACCTGCTGCTGGTGGGGCTCGCCTTCGCCGTGTTCTGGGGCACCATCTTCCCGGTGCTGTCGGAAGCCGTGCGCGGCGACAAGATCACGGTGGGGCAGGGCTTCTTCGATCAGGTGGCCGGGCCCATCGGCCTTGCCCTGCTGTTTCTCACCGGAGTGGGCCCTCTCATTCCGTGGCGCAAGGCGTCGGGGGCCGAACTCCGCCGCCGCTTCGGCGTGCCGGTGATCGTTGCGCTGATCGTGGTGATTCCGGCGCTCATGGTGTCGTCGGACGGTGGCCACTGGTGGGCAGCCGCAGCACTGGTGCTTGCCGCCTTCACCCTCACCGCCATTGCAGGCGAGTTCTGGCGCGGCATGAAGGCGCGCCACCAACTGGACGGCGTGTCATGGCCTGGCGCGGTTGGCCAGTTGTTCGTGCGCAACCGCCGTCGCTACGGCGGGTACATCGTGCATGTGGGCATCGTCCTCGTGATCGTGGGGATCGCGTGCCAGGGGGCGTTCTCGTCGCAGGGCGATCTGGCGCTTGCCAAGGGTCAGCAGGGCACGGTGTCGGGCTACACGTTCGTCAACGAGGGCGGCACCCGTGCGCGTGACGATCACAAGATGAGCGTGGGCGCAGCGCTCGGGGTGTACGACGGCCCCGATCGCATTGCGACGCTCAACCCCGGGGTCGACGTGTTTCTTGCCCAGATGCAGCGGTCGAGCGAGGTGGCGATTGACTCCACGCCATTCCGCGATGTGTATGTGGTGCTGGTGGGCCTCACGCCTGACGGTGTCGCCCGCATCAGCGTGTTCATCAACCCGATGATGATGTGGATCTGGGTGGGCGGCCTGATCATCGCCCTCGGCGCGCTCGTCGCCGTGTGGCCATCACGCCGCTCCCGGGCTCCCGCCACCATCGCGCCGGGGGCTGACGGCGCCGCGCAGGCGTAGCCTCGCGCCCACCTCGATGATCTACGCCCTCATCGCCATCCTCAGCGTTGCACTCGTGGCCCTCATCGCCTGGCCGCTTGTGAGCGGCCGTGCACCGACCGACCCCGACGTGGCGGCGCAGGCCTTGCGGGCGGCAGAGGACGACCTGCTGCGGTCACTCGATGCAATCCGGGAAATCGACATGGATCACCGGGCGGGCAACCTCTCGGACGCCGACTTTGCGGAACTCGACCGCGAGGAGCGTGCCCGGGCGGTCGAACTGATGCACCGACGTGACGCGCTGCGCGACGAAGGCCCCGCATCGTGACGCGCGGCGCGCTTCTGCGGGCTGCCCTGGTGGGTGCGGCCGTCGTGGCATCGGTGCCGCTGCTGTCGGGCTGTAGCGCCAGGCTCTCGCAGCTTGCCGCCGTGGCGGCGGATGGCGGCGGCAATCTGTCGGTGGAACTGCGGCTCGATCCCGAGGCCCAGCGGGCCATCAATCTGCCGGCGCAATTGGCGGCGGGCACCTTCACGCAGTTTCTGAAGACGGGGGGTGAGGTGTGGTCGGCGCCCGGTGACCCCACGAGCACCTTCCGGCAGACGCGCGAAGCCGACGGCACGGTGGTGCTCACGAGCGTGCATCGCCTGCGGGCGGGCACCGGTGACCTGACCGACCTGAGGTCGGTGCTCGAGACGAGCCGTTCGCTGCAGCCGATCCTGAGCACCACCGGCAGGTACTGGGCGGCGCCCAGGCCGGGCGAGGCGGGCACCACCACCACCACCAACGGCACGCGTACCACCGCCACACAGGTGACGGGTGCCGGTGAGCCGCAGAACGGCATCACGGGTCTGCCCACGGCGGTGACGTTGCAGACCCTGCTGGCTCTGGATTTCACGTCCGCGCACACCGATCGATCGGGCAACAAGGTGGCCCCCACCTTCACGGTGGTGTCGCGCGGTGGGGTGGGTGACGTGCTCGACCCCATCTGCGACGCGGCCAGCAACCGGTACGTGAAGACCCGCGCCGACAAGGCACTGGGGGCCGGTCTCGACCTGCGGTACACGTGGGCGATGCCTACGGGAATCCTCGAGATGTCGGAGGGGGCCACCGTGACCCCCGACAACCAGAACGCCACGTGGGCCATGCCCTACGGGCGGTGCGAACTGATGGAACTCTCGTCGGCCGGCGCGGACGATGGGCGGTTCGTCAATGGCCTCATCCTCGGCGGGGCCCTGCTGTTCCTGCTGATCGTGTTTGCGCTTCGCAGTCTGGCGCGTCGCCGCAGAACACCGGCTCCCGGCGCCTGACACGGCGCAGCGGTCGCAGCAGCCGGTCGTCGGGCAAAAAAGCATTCTGAGCAGGTGAAATATGTCTTTTCACGCATATTTCCACGGGGCGGTGACTTCCCCATATGTCAGTCACAAAGTGCGGCGTATGTCCCCGCAAAACTCATAAATACGGTAACAAGGCGATGCCATCGGGGTTGACTCGACAGGGGTCGTCGCTAGGGTGCATCGCGGCCATGACCTCCGAGGGGCATGCCCGGCTGCAACACCGCAGCGCAGGGGCATGACCTACAGCCGGTGAAAGACATCCCACTCCGGGGATGACCGGCGGAAAGGACCATAGGATCATCGACCGTCCGAGCAGTCCTGCGCGTCCGCGCCGTTCGATCCGCCGCCTGGCGGGTCTCGCGGCAGCAACGACCCTTGTTCTTGGGGCTCCCGTTGCCCTTGGCGCGAACAACGTTCCGTCGCAGCTGCCCGGGGCAGGCGTGAGTGCACCGCCGGCCGACTCAGGCGTGGCACCGGCACCGCCCGTGGCGACCACGCCCGCTGCATCCACGACCCCGGCTGCGGCAAACACGCCGGCCGGCGTCTCGCTGGCATTCGGCGCCGCCGGTGCCGACGTCAAGTCGCTGCAGCGCAAACTGCGTATGAAGCGCATCTTTGTGCCGGTGGATGGCAAGTACAGCGTGAAGACCCGTGCCGGCGTGCGCATTCTTCAGCGCAAGTGGCGCCTGAAGGCCACGGGTATCGCCGACGCCGCGCTGCTTGCGCGCCTCGGCCTGAAGGTACGCGCCGTGGCATCCACGCCCGCTGCCGCTCCGGCAGTGTTCGTGGCGCAGTACATCAAGGTCTTCCCGGTAAGCGGCCCGCATGTTCTCACCGACTCGTGGGGCGACTTCCGGGCAAGCCTGCGTGGCCAGGGCCATCAGGGCAACGACATCATGGCGGCTCGTGGCGTGCCGGTCGTTGCGGTTGCCGACGGCACCATCAAGCGGCTCACGCGTCAGGAGACTGGCCTCGGCGGCATCTGGATCTGGCAGGTCGACAACGCGGGGAACGAGTACTACTACGCTCACCTGAACGACATCGCGGCCGGCCTTGATGCGGGCTCGAAGGTGACGGCGGGGCAGCAGATCGGCACTGTCGGCAACACGGGCGACGCCCGCTACGGTGACCCGCACCTGCACTTTGAGATTCACCCCGGCGGCGGATCGGCCATCGATCCGTACAAGGAACTTCTGGCCGCCGACCCGCAGCGCGGCAAGTCGGGCTGATCTCAGCCGTCGATCGCGGCTAGTCTCCCGGGCCGTTCCGCCAGAGCGACCCGAGAG